>JAIFKY010000310.1 GCA_020049345.1 Anaerolinea sp. | reverse complement strand
AAAAATTCCTTCATGACAGGTTTGATATCCAATACGGGCGTTCCGTCAATTGCATCCAGTCCTTGCACGAATAATTGTTTTCCTTCGCGCCTGATAATTTTTACAATGGTTGCGCCCAGCCGGTTGGGACGGTTTTTTGCCCTTTGCGCGAAGATTCCAACTTTTGGCAAATCTTTATTATTGCGCGGGTGGCGTGCGCCGGTTTCAATTTTATCTTCTGCAACAAGGTGAAAATAATAAATGATCTCGGCGTGTGAAAAACTTTCAATTTGAAGCAGGGCGTCATCTGTCCATGAAGAGCCTAATTCAATTGTCGAAACGATTTCTCCCCAGTGATCATCTTCAACAAGACGGCGCGTATTTTTTACGGTTGCAATGGGCGATAATGTGATTGTCATTATAAATTTTCTTTTGCTATGGACACAAGTTGTCTGGCAATGTCGTTCATAATTTCATCTGGCATCCCGTCCATTGCCTGAGATTGGACGCGTGTATCAATTTCATCGTTGACATAATCCACGACGACGAATTCATCAGCCAGTGCGATCTCGGTCGAGAACCAATCCAGTTTGCAGATGGATGCGATGCGCTGTGTGATGTCCCTTAGCCTGTTTAGACCGTATCGGGCATCTTCCTCGGCTGTGACATTTGCGTAGATGTGCGTGCAGGTATCCCACCAACATGGGTATGTTTTGCCGTTGGCGTAAAAGACTCGAAACCAGGCTGGGGTTTCTTCGATAATTTGCGGCGTGATGTGCGCTTGAATTAAATATTTTTGTTCGGGAAATTCCATGCGTGCTTGTAAAATTTCATCCAGGCTTGATGCGCCCAAAATTACGCCTTCGCCGCCGCCGCCGTTTGAAGGTTTGATGACGAATTTTTCACCAAGCGGAGTTAAGTCAATTTGCGGAACGACGGGTTGTTTTAGAAATGGCGCAAGTAAAATGGTGTAGGGGGTGTGCAGTCCGGCGTTGATCAACTCAAGATGCATGGTGGCTTTGTCTTCTGACCATGCGGAAACCTCAGCCGGGTTGATGCGCCGCGCGCCATATTCCAATGCCCAGCGCGGAATGGGATCGAAGGTCGACTCGCCTTGTCCACGATGAAGAAGGGTTTTAAAGGTCGTGATTCCCTTGTAAAGCGCTGTAATGGATTCGAGTAAATTATCGGGCTTGATCTGCCAGAGGGAAATTCCCTCTTCAATGCAGGCGCGTTCCACCATTCCTGCAAAGACATTATCGTATTCCCAGTACCATGGAAGGCATAAGTCGTATCGCATGAAGTGATTATAAAGTAGGAAGGATGAATGATGAAGGATGAATGTTTTTCGTGTTTACCTATCTACTTCTCACTGGTAAAATGGACGCACAAATTTCAGAAAAGGATAAAAAATGAGCAAAGACACGGTGCAGGATGGTTTGGTTGTTTCGATGGAATATACATTAAGCGTGGATGGAGAAGTGTTGGATTCTTCTAAAGACGCGGGTCCCTTGCAGTTTCTTGCCGGACATGACAATATTGTCCCCGGGCTAGAGCGTGAGATGGTTGGTATGAAGATCGGCGAGAGCAAGGATGTACTGGTTTTACCAGAAGACGGCTACGGCGAATTTGACGCTGATGCCTTCATGGAAGTGCCGCGCAGTGAATTTCCTTCGGACATGGAACTTGAAGAAGGCTTGGAATTAAATGTCAGCGACGAAGATGGTCAGCATCAACTTGCGTTCATCGAAAGTTTTAATGACGAGACCGTGCGCCTTGATTTCAATCATCCTCTGGCGGGTGCGGAATTGCAATTCAATGTGAAGGTGGTTGGCTTGCGCGATGCAACCGCAGAAGAGTTGGAACACGGTCACGCGCATGATGATGACGATCATCACCATTAGGTCGTAGGTCGGGTTTGAAACCCGATACCGTATTTTTTACAAAAGGGCTGTCCTCAATTTGGACAGCCCTTTTTCTTAATTAACCCAAGTTGCTACCTTGAAATTGAAACGTGTTGCGAAACCTCTTTTTGCCACGAATTTTTTTGCCACGAATTGCACGGATTTTCGCGAAGTTGAGAAAAAATCCGCGCAAATTAGCGAAATTAGCGGCAAGGATTTTGAGGTTCTTGGTATCGTGGAACTTGGGTTAATTAATTGTGCGGCGCAACCACGTATCGCTTTCCGTGCGCCTTCAGTAAATTGCAGTCTGATTCGAGCCCGCATGAGGTGCAGTGTTTTCCGTCGGGTCCGATCTCAATTAGTTTTCTTTTTTGAACGAGCATTTCGATCATGGACATGATTGCAGAGGGTTGGGCGTTTAGTTCTCGGCTGATCTCTGAAAGGCTTAATCCGCTTTCTTTGTTTTCCAGTAATTTTATAAGTTGCGTCAGCATGGAGGTTTATCCAAAGCCCAGCAATTTTCCGCCTTGATAAACGATGAAGGCGGCGATCCATGCCACCGCAGTTTGATAGACGGCAGATGTCACCGCCCACGATGATCCAAACTCGTGCTTGATCGCGCCCAACGTGGCAATGCACGGAACGTAAAGCAAGACAAATACCAACAACGCCACTGCGCTTAGCGGAGTAAAGTGGTCACGCAGGGCGTCACTCAACGCCGTGTTCTCAGTTTCTTTTTGCGGATCAATCAAATGTACGCCAGGGATAATATTTAATAATATTCTGCCTGATTTAATTGTCGCTTCGATAAAGCCCTGTCCGATGCCGATTAGGTCTTCGCTGAATGTGGTTGGTTCAGCAGGTTGGGCATTTCCGCCGCCGATATAAATTTGACTCATGGTGCTGACAACGATCTCTTTGGCGATGAAGCCTGTCACCAGCGCGCCGCCGGTTTCCCAGTTGTCAAATCCCAGTGGGGCGAATGCGGGCGAGATCGCGCTGCTGACCTTTCCAAAATATGAATCTTGTTGGTTGGTCACTCCCCACGGCAGGTTGAGCAACAGCCACATGACGACCGATGCCGCAAAGATGACCGTGCCCGCCTTGCGGACAAATTCGCGCGTGTTTTCCCACATGTGGATTAATACGCTTTTTAGCGAAGGCTGACGGTAGGGGGGTAATTCCAACACAAAAGCGGATGATGCGTCTGGCTTGAGCAGGGTACGGGTGAAGACCATGCCTGACAACATGGCGATCAAAATTCCCAGCGCATACATCGCCCAGATCACCGTCCCGGCGCGTGATCCGAAGAATGCCAGACCAAACACCACATAGACAGGAAGCCGCGCCGAGCACGACATCAATGGGACGAGTAGCGCGGTCAGGATTCGGTCACGGCGGCTGGCAATTGTCCGAGTGGCATATACCGCAGGGACGGCACAGCCAAATCCCAAAATCATGGGGATGAATGATTTGCCGTGCAAACCAACCACGCGCATAAAACGATCCATCACGAAAGCGGCGCGTGACATGTAGCCTGAATCTTCCAACAGGGCGAGGAAGAAATATAAAATTAACAAGCCCGGCACGAAGACCAGCACGCCGCCTACGCCCGCGACAATTCCATCAATGATGAGGGAGTGAAGCCATGCCGGAGCCAGCACAAGATCGAGCAGGAACGAGAATAAGTGTGCGATCGGTCCGTTGATGACGGCATCCGTCCAGTCCAAAAATGGAGCGGAGACATCTATCACGAGGCGGAACATGACGTACATTATCGCAAAGAAGAATGGCAGTCCAAACCATTTGTGTGTGACAACATCATCAATGCGGTCAGTCAGGGTAATGCGATCTATATTTGGGCGGTGAAGAGTCTGGCGCACCACACCGTTGATGTACCCGTAGCGGTGATCGGCCGTGATCATATCCACCTCATCGCCAAGCATGGATTTTATTTTTTCAGCGCCTTGCCGCGCCAATTCAATGATTTGAGCGCCGTTGGGCATGGCTTGCACGCGTTCAAGAATATCCGCGTCGCACTCAAGCAGTTTGATCGCCAGCCAGCGCTGTGGATAATGTTCCGTGTCAAATTTGTTTTCTTCAAATGAAGCCACCATGCGGGCGATCTCGCGTTCCAGTTTGCCGCCGTAATCAAGGCGAAAGAGTGTGCGGGGTGTGCTGGTCATGTTAATTTTTTCCCGCCGCTTGAACGGCTTTGGCAATTAGATCAGAAATGCCCTTGCCCTGATTGGCTGAAGTGGACACCACGGGAATATCTCCCAACATTTGAGAGAGTTGATCCAGGTTGATCTTTGCGCCGTCTTTATTCAGGGCATCGGTCATATTCAAGGCCAACACAACGGGAACATCCAACTCTAAAATTTGAATGGTCAAATATAAATTGCGCTCAAGGTTGGTTGCATCCACAACATTAATCACCACATCAGGCTGCTCATGAATAATAAAGTCACGCGCCACAATCTCTTCTGGCGAATACGCGGTCAGGCTGTATGTGCCAGGCAGATCAACAATGTTGATCTGCAAATTATCATATTCAATCTCGCCCTCTTTTTTTTCAACCGTCTTGCCCGGCCAATTCCCTGTGTGCTGATGCAGCCCCGTCAGTGAATTAAAGATGGTGGTCTTGCCTGCGTTGGGATTGCCCGCCAGCGCAATTGTTAAATCAGCCATTTGTATCTCCGTTCAAAATCACCTTGATGTGCGCGGCTTCTTCTTTTCGTAAAGCCAGGTGATAACCCTTAATAAAATATTCCATTGGGTCGCCAAGCGGCGCGTGCCGCTCCACCAAAATAGTTTCCCCTTTGACAATGCCCATCTCAATGAAACGTCGGCGCAGGGCAATTGCCCCGCCTATTTGTATTATGGTCGCTTTTTGACCGGGCTTTAATAAATGTAATTGGGTTGGTTCAGACATGCTCATGTTTTCCTCATTGAATCGGATTTGATTTTACGATGACGAATTTTGCCAGCGATATTCCCATCGCAACTTCTTTCCCTTCCACTCGCAGGGTGAGCGGACCTTGAAGTGGCGCGGCCTCGATGACAGTTAATTTAATCCCAGGCAAAATACCGCGCTCGTATAAATATTTAAGCACATCCGTTGCGGTGGCGTTGACCGCCAGCACTTGCACCGTCTCGCCGATTGAAACTGTATTAAGCGGAATTCCATTCAACGGCGTAAAAGAACCATCCGCCGCAGGGATGGGATTTCCGCGCGGGCATGTTTTTGGATTGCCAAGAAAAACCGCCAGAGCCTCGGTTACTTTGGGCGCGGTGGCATGTTCAAGCGAACACGCCAGTTCATACAATTGCGACCATTCAATCTTCAAATGGTCATACAAAAAACACTCCCATAAACGCTGGCGGCGCATGACATTGCTTGCCACTTCGCGCCCTTTTTCGGTGAGAGTTACCCCTTTGTATGGGGTGTGTGTCATCAGCCCCTGCTCGCTCAACCTTCGCACCATCTCGTTGACCGAAACGGGCGTCACATTCAAATGCTCGGCAAGGCGCGCAATTGCCACCACATCGTGATCGCTCAACTCTGCCATTGCCTTGAGATACATTTCCGTACTTTCGCTTAATGGTTGAATATTCATAAGGTTTGCCTGTTGATTATTATAAGGCTGACCTTATTATTTCAGAAGCGCTCAATATTGACTATTGACGGATGTCATTTTATTTCGTGAAGAAAGTTACAACGTTCCACTCCGCCCCGATAGTTGATCCTGAAAAACGAACAGACTTAGCCTGTCGAGCAGAGTCTGTAAACCTTCACAAGCGTGGCGCTTTCCATTTCCCTATCACATCTGCAAAGGGCGGGCGGATTTTCTTTTGATTGAATGGAAACCATCCCAACTCAGCGCGGACGGCTTGCTCTTTGAATTCAGTTGACCCCCAAATTAATGAACCGCCCAAAATACCCATCAACACTGAAGCCCAATCATTTGCAAGAAACAGTGAAATGGCTACCAGTAAAGTCCCCGCAGCCATGAAGTATGGCCACCACAGATAGCCAAGGTATTTTTCTCCGCGAATGACCCAAAAAAAGCCGAATCCAATAATTAGTAAAGTGATCAGCCCAACAAAAAAGCCGAATGTATTCATTATAATTTTCCTTTTTTAGCAGCCAAATTTAGGGCGTCATCCACATTCACCAAATATCCGACCGGATCGCGTTTTAGCAAGTCTACTGTAGTGGCAGATTGATGCTGTTTCAAAATTTGCGCGTGCCGCGGGTTGGATGGGTTAGCGGGAGAACGCCCCTTGATCACGCGTTTTTGCTGGCGGAAGAGTTCAAACGAGTCCCAGATCGTTGTCATGCTAAAAATTCCCAGTGTGGTAGAAAGGATGGAAGAGGCGGATAGAAACGAACCAATTTGAAGAAAAATGCCGATGATGACAAAACAAGCCGCGGGGAATTTAATCGAGTTGGAATGGCGTTCGATTTTACGCACAAGCACGTGACCCATCCATATACTAAAAAAAGCTGTGAGCGCTGCTATTAGTCCAATAAAATTAATATTCATTATTTGTCTCCAAAAAGTAAAAAAATCTTTGACCGCTGTTCAGATGTCCTTTGGGCATGTTTTGCGTTTCGTTTGATGGCTTGCGGAATATGAAAAGCGTTGCCAATTGCAGAATTCAACTGAAATGAAACGCGCCTCATTGATAACAACAGCGCTCCCTTTTTCAGAGAACGCTGTAAGTTTGGAAAAAATAAGAGAGTCTGTTTGATCCATATCCTGTTTGGAGCGTGGGTCACGTTTGTAGCGTCAATGTTGGAATTTGAATGGGTGGCGTCATACGGCAAGCGCGACGCGCATCTACATCTTTTTATTCGCGCCGTCCTTTTGTCACAATGCGAATTGGCGTGCCGAGGAAACTATATTTTTCACGGATCTGATTCTCAAGATAGCGTAGGTAGGAAAAGTGCATCAACTTCGGCTCATTGACATAGATCAAGAAGGTAGGCGGGTCCGAGCGGACTTGTGTGCCGTAGAACATCTTAAGCGCGCGCCCTGCATGGGTTGGGTGCGGGTGGGCATCTTGTGCGCTGTGAATGATCTCATTGATTGTGGATGTGGTCAAACGCGCAAGACGCTCTTCCTGCACTTGCAACGCCATCGGAAGCACCTGATCCACACGTTGGCCGGTCTTGCAGGAAATGAACAAGATCGGCACGTAGTCCATGAAATTTAGTTCCCGCTTGATCTTGGCGGTGTACTCTTCCATGGTCTCATTATTTTTTTCAATTGCATCCCATTTGTTGACCAGCACAACGCAGGACTTCCATTCATCAAGAATGAAACCGGCAATGTGCGTATCCTGCGAGGTAATGCCTGTGGTTGCATCAATCATCAGCAAAGCCACATCAGCGCGTTCAATGGATTTGAACGCGCGCAAAACGCTGTATTGTTCAACACCGTGTTCGATCCGGCCTCGGCGGCGAATACCGGCGGTGTCAATCAATGTCACATCCAGTCCGCCAAATTCGATTTTGGTGTCAATTGAATCGCGCGTAGTTCCTGCAATGGGGCTGACGATCACACGTTCTTCGCCGACCAATTTATTTAATAAACTGGATTTGCCCGCATTCGGCTTGCCCACAATTGCAATTTTGATGCTGTCGTCTTCCTCTTCATTTTCCGCAGGCGGGAAGGATGCCACCAGCGCGTCGAGGATATCGCCGGTGCTTGTGCCGTGAATTGCAGAAATTGCGAATGGTTCGCCCAAGCCTAACTCATAAAATTCCGATGCTTGATCGCGTCGTTCCCTTGATTCGCATTTATTTACAACTACAAAGATTGGAGGCCAATATGTACCATCTGGCAGTTTCTTTTGTGAACGGCGCAGAATTTCCGCCACTTCACGGTCTGGGGCTGTGACCCCTGATTCGCCATCGTTGACGAAAAGCACTGCATCCGCTTCCTGAATGGCAATTTGCGCCTGTCTGCGAATATCGTCAATGAAATCGGCAGAACCGATTGAAAGCGGTGTCTTTCCTCCATGAGTTGGGTCAATACCGCCGGTATCAATAATTGCAAAGGAGCGTCCGTTCCATTCAGCCTCGCCAAATAAACGGTCTCGCGTGGTACCAGCCACATCATCAACAATGGCTAAGCGTTCCCCCGCAAAGCGATTGAACAGTGTGGATTTGCCGACGTTGGGTCGGCCTACAAGTGCTACGATAGGTTTCATAATAATTTATAATTTTCCAGTTGATATATGGTTGAGTATTAAGGAGTCGGCGTTGCCACGGGCGTACCGCTAAGAGCGATCACTACTTCTATTGTATTCGGTAATATTGATTCTACAACAACATCCGAGATCAGCACTTCCACTTTGGCGATGACTTGATGCGTGCCGACTTCCAAGCCGCTCAAGTCTACAGTCACGCGCACATCCTGTCGGGTAAGAGTATCCAGCAAAGGTAGTGGACCCGAGACAATTACATCCACCGTTGCGGGTGAAACCTGGGCGCCCAACCCTGCGCCGAGGTTGGTAATTTCAACTTTCTCGCCTGCCAGTGTAACACTACTTTCGATTGGCGCGACCCCGGCTTGTATTAATACTGTTTGTTCGCCGACAATTGAAATTCCTTCGGGTAAATTTAATGCCACGCGCGTGCTAATGTCTTCCTTCGCGCTTTGTAATTCCAATGGCTGCGTATCCACCACGCCGGGCAGGGCGTTGACAATTTCAGGGTCAGATGCAAACACAGTTACAACAGGCGGGAATACAGAAATATCTGTCAGGTGATATCCGCTTGCCACGCGCCCCATTACGATCACTTTCACCGCCACGTCGCGGTATCCGCCTTGTTGGCTTACCGGCAGGAAAACCTGAACAGTTTCAGGTGAAACTGTGACCCCATCCACTTTTTGCCCATTTTTATCAAGAACATCAACGCGCAGCGTTTGATCAAAATTTTCGCGGATGCCGCTTAGATTAACGGATACACGTGCCCGCGCCACTTTTTGAACTTGTGACTCAGCGCCGGCAACCACAACTTCTACGGGGTCGAAACTGGTTTCGCCTACTTGATACCCAATGGCGGTTTCTCCCGTTATGCTTAAGTCAATGCTGAGGGTTTGTGTATCCAGCATTTCCAGCATAAAGTTAATTGTGCTCGGTCCTACGGATACGATTTGCACCGGACGCGCATTGATTTGTATTTGCAGGTCAATGCTGTGTTCTCCGGCGCTTAATCCTGAAAGATCAAGAATGGCGCGCACGCTTTGTGGATCTGCTTCTATAACATTCCATACCGAGCGTGGCGCGCGGAGCGTTACCTCTGCTTCAGTTGGGATGGCGCTGCTGATCACAAGACTTGGATCTTGCCCAATGATTTGTATTGATACGGCAGACGAAAGCGCGCGTGTTTCGTCTGGATCGGCTGATGTAACAGCGGCTATCCAGACAGCAGTGGATAATGCAAGCGCCCATAAAAAAGTGCGGTAATTTTCAGAAATCCAACGAAACATTATTTATCTTCTTTGCGTGGAAATAAACCCGGGAAAAATCTTTCAAAGATATTGGCTTTGTGCCCTTCATCATGTGGGCGAAAAAATGCAGTCAAGATGTTTTCCAGACGTTCTGGGTCAAGGCGGCGTAACATTCTACCCGCGTGTGCAATGGAAATGGCGCCGGTTTCTTCTGAGACAACAACGGTGATCGCGTCACTGGCTTCAGATGTGCCCAATGCCGCGCGATGGCGCAGTCCCATTTGACGGTCGGGGCTGCGGTTCAAAATTCCGCTAGCTGAGAGCGGCATTACACATGCTGCTGCGGCCACTTGTGATCCCACAATGATCACGCCGCCATCGTGTAATGGTGTGTTTGGGTAAAAGATTTGTAACAATATTTCAGGGGTTACGCGGGCGTTCATTTGTACGCCGGTTTGAATATACTCATCCAGGTTGTCCATACGTTGCAGAATGATCAACGCGCCATGCTGACGAGCCGACAATCTTGCGGCCGCGCTTACCACTGCGTGAATGGTTTGCCCAAGCGTCACATCCGCCGATTTTATGGTTACTGGCCAAACAGTTCCAGCACGACCAAGCCTTTCTAATGTCCGCCGAATCTCGGGGGCAAATATCACGGGGACGGAAAGCAATAGGGCAGGCAGGGAATTCTGGGCTACCCATGAAAAAGCGGGGAGTTCCACCAAACTGGTCAGCAGGATGATTGCCACAACAAGCAGGATCATGCCGCGTAATAATGCCATTGCCTGTGTATCACGCAGCGAATATAACAAACCAAAAAAGATCAGCGTGACGAGTAGTATATCTAATATACTCAGCCAACTGATGCGTTGAAATATAAAAAAGATGTTGTTGAGAAATTCAGTCACGGGTGAAGGTAATCAGGGGGGAAGGCGATCAGGAATTAGGTTAATTAGGTACGCCTGCTTTCTGATCGCCTAACCCCTAATTGCCTGATTCCTAGATGGGGCGCAAGACACGATCTTGACGCAATTGTTTAAATAAGAGTGTGTTTCCCGTTGAACGGGATTCGATTGCAGAGTCCTGCCAGGCTTGCACGCCAAGTGTTTCGGGTGTGCGTTTTTCGTAGCCAAGTTGTTTCCAAAGTTGTTCCTGGGCGGCAAGTTCATTCATCGGGAAGATGAGCGACGCTTCGCTTTGCAATTCGCTTGAGGCGCGTTCTACTTCCTTAATTAAGATTTCAAGCGCTTTTTGCAGGTTGATGTGTTCTTCGAGGAATATATCGGTTGTGCGTGTGACAAGGTTTTCAACCTGCCAGCCCGCCAGCCCAACGATCTTTTGGTCAAGTTCAATAAGCATATATGCTTTTTCGCCGAACTCCTCCATTACATTGTCGGGCGTCATTCTGCGAGAGCCTTTGCTTAAGCGGGTGATCAATTCTGCAATAGCCGCGGAGTGTTTTGGCTTGCCGCGTTTTACTGAATATTCGCCATTGGATGCGACAGGTTGTTTTACCGTGATGGTATCCGGTTCGGCAATATTGGCGCCGGGAACAATCTCTTTCCAAGCCGCGCTCACTTGCTTCCATAAGGTGTCGTAGGAGCCAGTGTTTGTGATGACAATATTCGCAACCGCCACTTTTGCGCTTTGAGCAGATTGCATGTGGGCGCGTTCCGTTGCCTGCTCGCGACTCATGCCGCGTTTACGCATTAATCTTTCTACTTGTACTTCTTCCGGCGCGTTCGTTACCCAAATTGAATCGCATACATTACGCAGATCGCCTTCCAGCAGTTTGATGGCTTCAATTACGATGACAGGCTGGATGGATCGCTTTATAAGTATCTCTGTTGCCTGACGCACCAACGGGTGGGCAATGGATTCCAATTGCGCGAGGGCTTCGGGGTTGTTGAAAACGAGGTTTCCCAATTTACTGCGATCTATTTCACCGTCTTTATTGATTAACCACTTGCC
Source organism: Anaerolinea sp. (assembly GCA_020049345.1). Classification (GTDB taxonomy): domain Bacteria; phylum Chloroflexota; class Anaerolineae; order Anaerolineales; family Villigracilaceae; genus Villigracilis. The sequence continues at coordinate 2,814 of JAIFKY010000310.1, read as the reverse complement.
GAAATTATCAACAACGAGTTGGTAGCCCGGCGCACCTTTGGCATAAGCGCGATGGGTGAGCGCGTCTGCGTCAATAGTGTACGCGCCAAGGTGCTCCAACATGCGGCGCACCACGCTTTTCCCAGTGGCTATATTGCCAGTGAGACCGATCACAAATTTGCCGGTCCAATTGCTCACATTTTCCTCTTTAATGTAATGGAGTAAATAATCACTCTATTTTAATGTCTTTTCTTGAAATGTCCACCTTTTGCCAGTAAATTCCAATGAACTTGAAGAAAATAAGGCGGCATAAGTCCTAAAACCTTTCAAGTATAAGATTGTGCTAGTATTATTAACTGATGTTGCGCGCCATCTCGAAGGTTGAGTCTAAAAGAAGGTCCTTTAGAAGTTGTCATTTCGGTATAAACAGCCTTGTTCGCATTTCGGAGGAGTGAATGGAAAATAAATTCAAGATTACCTTTGTCTCTATATTCCTGGTGTTTGCGGTTATTTTGTCTGCCTGTAATTCCCAGCCTGCCCCAGCGGATGCTGTTCCTCCAGCCACGCCGGTAGTGCCGTCGAATCTTTCTGCCGTGTTGAGCGAAGTAACGGGCAAGGTTGAAATCCGGCAGGCTGGGCAGGATATATTTGCGCCTGCCGCCGCAGATTCTTTTATAAATGAAAACGGGCAGGCGCTAACCGGAGGCGATGGGCGCGCTCGCCTGGATTTGTCAACCGGCACCATTGTCCGCGTTGCTCCTGCATCGCTCTTTACTCTAACCCTAAATGAGCCGTCTCAAGGAAGCCTGAAAACCCGCTTTCAGTTGGAATTAGGACAATTGTATATTATTCTCAACGGCGGTTCGATGGAAGTAGAAACACCCACAGGAACAGCGGCTGTGCGTGGTTCTTACATGAGCGTTACTTATGACGCGCACAAAGGGGAGGTGAAAATCACCTGTCTGGAAGGCAACTGTTCCCTGACTAATGCAACGGGCAGCGTATCAATTACAGCCGGACAAACTGCGGTAATCACCGGCGCTGGTCAACCTCCACAGGTTGGAGAAATGAGTGATCAGGAGATTCAGGATTGGCTCAATAATAACCCCGAAGCAGAAGTGGTTGTGGCCGCGCTGACAGAGGATCCAGTTGCGACCGAAATTCCAGCAACTGAGGAAGTTCCGCCAACGCAAGAAGTCCCAACAGAAACAGTATTAAATCCTCCATTGGTGTTTGCTCCTCCAGTAATTAGGAGACCAGCCGAGCCAAAAGAGGAACCGCCTTTAACTCCGACAGTTGTAATTAGTAATATTGTCCCTACATCAACTGTATTTGGTCAGCCGCTGACTCTGACAATTAGTGTATTGCCTTCTTCCGGCGGACCAATTCCAACAGGCTCCGTAAAAGTACTTGCCAATGGAGTTCCTATTTGTACCGCTTCTCTAAATTCAACAGGGACTGCCGCCTGTATTGGTGGTTTCCCCGCTGCAGGTCTTTATAGCCTGATCGCAGAATATTCAGGGGATGGTATTTACCCCATTGTTCAAGCCGCAGCCTTTGAGTATCTGGTCAACAAAGCCAGCACAACAACGACCATAACAACTGAGTCTAGTAACCCGGTACAAAAAAATGTGCCGGTTGGTTTTTCCGCAACCGTTGACAACGTTGCGCCGGGCGCTGGCTTGCCCACTGGCAAAGTGACCTTTTCTGACGGAGTAGATAGTTGTGTAAGTGTCTCTGCTCCCTGGACTTGCAACATCACTTTTAGTAATTCCGGATCCAGACCTGTAATTGCCAGTTACAGCGGCGATGCGAATTTTAATAATAGCAGTTCGGTTTCTGTAGCACAGGATGTGTTGCCTAGCGTGGATTCAGAATTTTTCAATATTACCGGTCCTATATCCATTACGCTTATGTATGCCACCGAGTGCAGTCAAGCATATTCTGTAAAAGTTTTGGACGTGGATGGCGTTAATGAAGTAAAAATGGAATACAGCCTTGACAATACTTTCAGCATTGCGGGACAGTCTTTGCTAACAAATGTGGGCGCGAATATCTGGCAGGGGAATATTATTATTCCCGCCTCTGCCATGGATATTATTTACTGGAGGTTCATTGCGGTTGATGGGCTTTCGAATTCGACCTTCTTTGGCGGTGTAACGCCTTATACCGATGGTTACCCGGGTGGTCCAGTCCACAGCGCTTACTTTTTCAGCCTTACCTCCACCTTTACCCCTCCTTGTGTGCCATAATAAATGAGAATCATTCGAAATAGGAACTTTTGAGAGGGTGTGTTCTTTTTGTAAACGAGTTGGTTTATGGTTTTCTCAAAGTAGAAAAACCATATCGAAAATTTGACCAATTTGCGTTTTTCGCAAATAAGAGAATGTCTAATAACTTCACCACGAAGTCACCAAGCCGCAAAATTTTCCCTTGGAGTCTTTGAGACTTCGTGTTTTTGTGGTCAAAAGCAGGCTCTAAGCTTGGCTACAAATTTGAAAACTTTGAGAAAGCTGTACGAGTTGATTTTGGTAAGGTTGACTCTCTTCCTTCCAACGTGTATCATGCAATCAACTCAGGCTGGTTGGGCAGTCGCGGTCCTGCGTTGTCGGGATCGAGGAAAGTCCGCACTCCATAGAGCACGACGTCGGATAATTTCCGGGGCGGGGAAACTGCCGAGAGGCATGAACCTGCCGGAAAAGGGCCACAGAAACAAACAGCCCTTCCATCCTTAGGGGTGAAGTGGTGATGGTGAAAAGGTGGTGTAAGAGACCACCGGCATTTGCCGTAATGCAGATGGCCAGGTAACCCCCGTCGGGAGCAAGGCCAAGCAGG
>JAIFKY010000231.1 GCA_020049345.1 Anaerolinea sp. | reverse complement strand
TTGACCGTGACTCCTTCGCCGAGGAATTTCTGTTCGTTCATTTGTTTGACAGCCAGGTCAATTCCCTTTTGGATGGCTGTGCCGTACAAGGCGGTTGCTCCGCTCAGGTCATGCACCGCGCCAAGTGTGATCTCAGTGGGCAGGGCGCTTACGGCGGCAGGCGCTTCGGTGGCAGCAGGTGCATCAGCGGCGGCAGATGCTTCGGTGGCGGGCACAGCCGTCGGCGCGGCAGTGGTCGCCCCTCCGCAGGCGGTGATCAGGATGCTGGCAAGCATCAAGACAACAAATATTTTCAACGATGTTGGTTTCATTTTTTCTCCTCTTTACTTTTTTGAATGGAAGGGCATATTATACGTCATTCGTTTAGTAGTGACGCGCGTTTCATCGTAATCTACTTCGCTTTATTCTTCGTACTTTTCCAATTTTTTTGTAATCATCAACAAAAAAATGGATACAAAAATCAAGACTACTGACAAAGCCAATGCCACGCCGATGTTGCGTTCAAATCCAAGGTAAATTGCCATTGGCATGGTCTGCGTGACTCCTTCTAAATTTCCGGCAAATAAAATTGTCGCGCCAAATTCCCCCAAAGCCCGCGTCCAGGTTAAGATGGCTCCGCTGGCAAGTGCGCGCCCTGCAAGTGGAATCATAACCTCGGAAAATAGTTGCCAGTGGTTTGCTCCCTCCACGTGCGCAGACTCTTCAAGTTGTTTGTCTATTTGGGAAAAACCAAGCCGCGCTGATCTTATATACAACGGAGCGGCGACGAAAATTTGTGCAAGGATAACCGCCGCAGTGGAGAAAGGCAGGTTGATTCCCAAAAGACTTAATGTTGAACCAAATAATCCCCTGCGTCCAAATGCAACCAGTAACGCCAGCCCCGCCACAGAAGGCGGCAGGACAATCGGCAGGTCAAGGATCAATTCAAGCCATGATTTATATTTGATCTTCCAGCGGGCTAATATGTATGCCAGCGGTGTTCCGAGCGCCGCCGCGATGATCGTTGTTATCGAACTGGTAAACAGGCTTAATCTGAGCGCTTTGAAGGCTTGTTCTGAAAACGCATTGTTGAAAAAATCTGAATTGATTGAACGAAAAATCAGCGCGCCTAATGGAAGCGCGAAAACAGCAAGCAGGACTACGCTGGGGATGATGAGTATCCATTTTGAATATCCCTCATCCAGAAGTTGATGAATAAACCTTTGAACTTTGTTCATGTGATTTATAAAAATCGCGGGAGCATTCCCGCGATTTTTATTTTACTAACAATTTATTTAATGGGGGCGAATCCCCATTTTTGTAAAACCGCCTGTCCTTCTGCAGAAAGAACATATTCTGTAAATTTTGCGGCAAGATCAGCGTTTTTTGATTTCGCCAAGGGCGCGATGGGGTATTTTGCGATGACATTCAACTCAGTAGGAATCTCAATGGTCTTTAATTCAGGCGCGGCAATTGCGTCTGAGACATAAACAATGCCTGCGTCTGCTTCGCCGAGTTGGACTTTGGCAACCACCTGTTTGACATTATCTTCATTCGAGACGATGTTTGCCAAAACCTTTTCCTTGAAATTGTTTCCAAAGGAATTGTTCATTTGATCCAGCGCCTGCCGCGCATATTTGCCGACAGGGACTTCCTCTGCGGCAAACACCAACTTGATATCAGGCTTGGCAATTTCCTCCAGTTTTGTGAGTGTGGCGGGGTTATCCGCAGGCAGAATGACAACCAGTTTATTTGTCAGGAAAATTTGCGCTGCGTCTTTTGTGATGAAACCACTTGTTACAAGCGTGTCCATTTCTTTGCCACTAGCTGATGCGAATATATCAACAGGCGCGCCTTCTTCGATCTGTGTGCGTAACGACTGAGAACCTGCAAAATTGAATGTGATCGTGATTCCAGGGTTTGCAGCCTCAAATGCCGCGCCGATTTCTGTGAATGCGTCAGTCAATGAGGCGGCGGCGAAAACCGTCAGCGTTTGAGGTTCGGGCATGGCTGTTGGTGTAGTCGCTCTGCCGCAGGCAGTCAAAAAGACGGCCAGCAAGAGAATTAGGGTAAGCGGGCGTTTCATGAAATCTCCTGTGAAATTATGGAATGTTGGGATGTTTTATACTCACTCGGTGAGTATAACGCAGAATCTTTAATTTTGACAAGTGGGTAACTGTCATACAAAGAACATTCCAATATTTTTCCGCCTATTTATCCCGAAGTATTGATTTCGCCCCATATTTTACAAGCCGTTCAACTCTGTTTGAAGTATTTCTGGCAATCGTTCAGCCATTCCTGTACAATTTTCAATTGTTTTAGGCGCATTTCCAGGCTCATGCGATTGTAAATTTCTTCGCTGGATAATTCGGCGCATGTTTTCTCCAGCCGTTGGATGTGAGTATCCACCTCTGCCTGTTGTTGGTTGAATGCGTGAGGAAGTTTTTCAGGGAAATATAAATTTAGAAAATATAGGCGGGTGATAAATTCCATGCGGATGGCGCGCGTACTGCCGCCGCTGGGAGCGTTCAGCCAGCCCAAAAAATTTTCACGTCCTTGTGAGGTCATGTGCAGCAATTGGCGGGTGGGTAAATTTTTCTGGGGAATTTTCTCTGCCGAAATATCCCCTTGCGTTTCGAGACGTTTCAGAATTGCGTAGGCCTGACTTTGGCTAAGGTGCCAGACCTGTCCCAAATCAGTAATTACTTTGCGATGCAGGTCGTATCCATGCCAGTCTTTGTCATAGAGCAAACCGAGCAAGGCCATTTCAGGCGAAAGTGTTCCAATGTGGTGTGGTTTATGTTTTTCCATGATTTTCCAAACGAGTATGTTATTGTCCGCCGGCGGCTTTTGCTGTAGCCGCAGAGCGTGTGTGTACATCCAATTTTTCAAAGATGGCTTTCAAATGTCTTTTCACAGTGTTGGCGGTGATAAATAATTTTTCTGCAATTTCCTTGTTGGTTAGTCCTTGCGCCAATAGAACCAATACTTCACGTTCGCGGTCTGTGAGGGTGTTTAATTCATTCAGCGAGTGGTTTGTGAGTTTGGTCTCTTCGACCACACGCCGAAAGGCAGCGCGGTCGAAGGCTTGTTTTTCAATATACGCAGATATTGAATATTCGGAATAAACCCGTTGAATTTCCTCCGGCTCGGTTATACCGCTGACTACAATGGTGGTAATTCCTTCAGAGCGGGTGGTGTTAAGCAGTTGGTAGCCTTCCAAATTTTGGTCGCCTGAGTTTTTGTCCCAAGTGGTGACTGTGCCTTGCAAAGACAAGTCAATGACTGCCAATGTGAATTTTTCTCTGCGAAGATAGCCGAGCGCGTCGCCAAAGCCGGCGCAGGTGCGTACTTGAAAGCCTGCGTCGAGTAAAAGTTCTTCGAGGATGCTTCTCCATCCGGCGTCGTCTTCCACGACCAACGCTTTTTCATTGGGGAGTTTTTGCGGAGCAGGTTGCCCTTTCACAGCGGAGGTGGAGGCTGTCGCGCCAGAAGCAGGGGTCGGGGTGGTTAGGTTCGGCGGGCTGACAAGTATCCGATAGACAATGTCACGAAATTGGCTGCGGTGAAAACTTTCCTTGCGGAGGAAGGTGAAGGCGCCGTAATCTGTCAGCGCGGTGACGGCCAGTTCCACGGTTGCAAATCCAGTGAGGAGGATTGTGCGGCAGTTGGGGTCTAGGCGGCGGACAGCGTCCAGCACACGTAACCCGTCATAATTATTGTGATCGTTTGGCGAGAGTGAAAGATCAACCACCGCTAGGCGATGCGGCTGGGATTTGAGGCTGAGGGATGCCTCGTCTACGCTGCTGACAACATCAACTTCCAGCCCGCAGTCTGAAAGTATTTCACTTAATATCTGTTGCCAGGAATGATCATCTTCAACTACAAGCGCGCGAAGAGCCTGGGGTGTCATTATGATTTCTCCACGCGCGGCAGGCGTAATACAAAAGTTGCGCCATGTTGACCGTCGCTCTCAACCACTACAGAACCGCCGAGACGGGTCATCAGCGTTTTTACCCACCACAGGCCGAAACCCAATTTTCCTGGGTGTGCGCCTGCGCGTCCTGTGAAATTTAATTCAAAAATTTGATTATGCAGTTCTGGCGGAATGCCGGGTCCGTTGTCTGCGATGGATACTTCGACCCATTTGGGTCCGACAAGTCCGCGAATATTGATGGAGCCTTTTCCATTCATTGCAACGTTTGCGTTTTCTATCAGGTTTTTGAAAACAAGTGTGAGGCTTTGCCCGCCCGCGGTGACCATTGGTAAATTGTCGAGGTTTTCCACTTTAACGTGAGTTTCTGGCGATACTTGTATGGTTTGAATCGCTTCCAGTATACAGGAGGCAATGTGAACTTTTTCCATGCGGATGGGTCGCAGGTGTGAAAGGTTTTCCTGCACAATCTGCATGGCTTCCATTGCGCTGCGTTCAATTTCTTTCAGGCTTCTGTTGAGGTATTGATCTGTTTCAAGTATCTGGTGATATTTATCCTGAATGGCTTGAATTCGCACGGGTATGACGCCTACTTTGTTGTTCATATTGTGCAACAGGTTGGCAGAAATGTCGCCGACCGCGGCGAAGGTTTCGGCTGTCCAATGTTGTTCCTGAGATATGCGTAACGCATCCTGACGAGATTCGTTTTGGATGGCCAGCACAGCGTAATGCGCCAAACAGGTGAGCACTTTTTCGTCCCATTCAGATTCGGCGATGCGCCCTGTGCCGGAATATGAACTGAATACGCTGAATGCGCCCAGTACCCGCTCATCATCGCCGGTAAATAAAGGCACAATTAAGGCGCGTGTTCCGCCTTGCAAATCCTTTACTTCGCTGGATATCTTTTTTTTCTGCGAGATTGCGCGTCCAATCATTTCATCGGGCAATGATGTTTTTTCTGCATTATGAAGATCACCATTTGAAGCCGTTAATATTAATTCATCATTTGACAGAGTCCAAATTACACTGGATGAAGTGTTGAGCAGATCATTGGCTGTGGCTGTCAGGTGGTCTAAAACTTTCTGGCATGGTTCGATCAGAAGCAGGCGCGCAACTTCCTGCAAAGCATCCAATAATCTTACTTCCTGTATTGCCGTGACGGCGTAGGTTGCCAGCGATTGCAGCATGTGGCTGTCGTCTTCAGAGAATGATCCGGCTTGCGGGCTTTCCAGGTTGAGCACACCTTCAAGGCGTCCGCTGGAGTTGACGAGTGGAACAGTTAATTCGGCAAGCATTTTCAAACTTGAATCAAGCGGATAATAAATATGTGACCAGGGTTCCGCGCTCAAGTCTGAGATAAGGGCGGGTTGACCCGTGCGCGCCACATGCGCCATTACGCTGTTTCCATTCAAAGGCATTTTTTCGATCAGGGGTCCATCCATGGGATTTCCGCCGACGGCGCTAGTAATGAGGAACTCGCCGCTCTTATCCAACAGGCGAAAAATCCCATAATGGGCATTGGTCACTTCAAGAGCCAATTGCAGGATCGATTCAAGGGTTTCTTTCAAACGCAAACGCGAGGAGATGATCAACCCTGCCCGATGCAGGCGGTTTAATTCATCTTCTTTGCGCGCCAAATCGCGATGCACGCCTGCTAATCGCCGCGCGTGATAAATAGCCATGGCTGCCTGATTAACAAAGTTATCAAGCATCAATTGTTCAAGTTTTGTAAACTCGCGTTCTTCATATAAATAGATATATAAAATCCCCACTGCCTGTTCAGCGACGATCAATGGAAAACACCCGACAGCATTTACACCCAAAACCGCGTGATATGGATGCACATCCACATCGTGCTCTTCATAGGATAAAGTTCGCCGTCTGCGTTGAATGGTGCGCATCCCAATCCCGTTGGGGCGCGGGGCGTCATCCGAAAAAACCGGATCTGTGGACAGGGCGCGTCCCTCCGCTTGGGCAGATACCCGTGACCCCGCCTCAAACGTACCCGTGGCTTGATCGTACGTATGGATGACTGCCGACGACCCGGGAACGACTCGAATGGCGCTCTCCACAATCAACTGCAAACTGACTCCGCTGTTGCTTGCATCGCCGGGACCAATGTGATTGATGGCATCGCTGATCTGGTTCAGGCTTGCAAGAACTTCAAGCAATTGAGTTTCGTTTATTTCGGGAGAGGATGGATGTGTTTTCATTGATCTTATTTTTTACAGATAAGTCAGGTAATTGTAATTCATGTGATAAAAAAGCCGACAGTTGGTTGCTGCCAATGGGTCTGCAACCAACTGTCGGTGTATGTGAAACGTGAAGCGATTTACAGCCTGTTAGCAATCGTAGTACAGGGTGAATTCGTACGGTGTCGGGCGCAGGCGGATGGGATCAAGTTCAACCTGTCGCTTGTAGCTGATGTAGGATTCGAGCAGGTCGGTTGTGAACACATCGCCTTTGAGCAGGAAGTCGTGATCGGCTTCGAGCGCATCAAGTACCGCGCCGAGTGAAGAAGGCACTTGCTTGATGAGTTTGGCTTCCTCGGCAGGGAGTTCGTAGAGGTCCTTGTCTGCCGGCTCGCCTGGGTCAATGCGGTTTAAGATACCATCAAGACCAGCCATCAAAATTGCAGAGAAGCACAGATATGGGTTGCTGGATGCGTCTGGCGCGCGGAATTCGACGCGTTTGGCTTTGACGCTCTTTGTGACCGGAATGCGGCAAATGGCTGAGCGATTGCGCTGTGAGTAAGCCAGATTGACTGGTGCTTCATAACCGGGCACAAGGCGGCGGAAAGAGTTGGTGGTGGGGGAGGTCAACGCGAGCAATGCGGGGGCATGTTTGAGGATACCGCCGATATAGTATTTCGCAGCCTGTGATAAACCAGCATAACCGGCGGCATCGTAAAAGACATTTGAGTCGCCTTTCCACAAGGAAGAGTGGACGTGCATACCAGAGCCGTTATCACCAAACAAAGGCTTGGGCATGAAGGTTACGGTTTTTCCGTTTCTACGGGCAACATTCTTGGCGATATATTTGTAGATTAAAAGTTGATCTGCCATGCGGGTCAGGGTGTTGAACTTAATACCCAATTCTGTTTGACCAGCGGTTGCAACCTCATGGTGATGAATTTCCATGGGGACGCCAGATTCTTCGAGCGCCATTAAGATCTGACCACGAACATCAGAAAGTGTATCGGTGGGAGGAACTGGGAAGTAGCCGCGCTTGGGTGAAATCTGTCCACCAAAGTTCTGGCGATCACCGCGCCCGCTGTTCCACCAGCCTTCTTCGCTGTCTATGTGATAGTAAGATTCGTTTGTGCTGCTTGAATAGCGCACGTTGTCAAAAATAAAGAACTCGGCTTCTGGTCCAATAAAAACGGTATCGGCAATGCCGGTCTGCTTAAGATAAGCTTCTGCTTTGTGGGCAATATAACGCGGATCGCGTTCGTAAGGTTGAAGGGTTATTGGGTCATGCACATCACAGGTTATGACCAATGTGGGGATGTTCGCAACTGGGTCAATGAATGCTGTATCGGCATCGGGGATCAGGAGCATGTCCGATTCGTGAATTTCCTGAAAACCGCGAATGGATGATCCATCGAAAGGCATCCCTTCTTTAAAAAGATCATCATCAAGGCGGTGGACAGGGATCGTTAAATGCTGCCATGTACCGGGCATGTCAATAAAGCGCAGATCCACCATCTTCACTTCTTTTCCCATTTTGAGAACTTCAGCAACAGTTTTTGCCATTTTCTTATCTCCTTGTTCTTGGTAGTTAATTACTTCGTAAATTTTATGGGGTTATTGTAGTTGTGCAGGGGGTACCCGTCTATTACCCAAATGGAGCATATTCTTACCCTTTATTTAATTTCCTTGAAAACCCTGATGTTGCACGACTCCAACCTTTTGGAAGTGGCTAATCGTGTGGGCTTTCAAAAAGATTTCACCACAGAGATCGCAGAGAAAAAAACTTTGAAAAAACTCAGTGGACTCCGTGCCCTCTGTGGTGGACGATCTCTCTATATCAACTGGATTAATCGCATATATGCGACGGTATAATTGGTAACCATGAACAATAATTTCCCCGACCTCGCGAAAAAATTTGGGATTTCATTTGAAGTTGTCAAACCACATCTTGACATAGCCCTTGCGTCTGCCGCCGACCCGCAGCGTTCTCTGATCTACCTGGAACGACTTCTTGAAAGCGCGGATGAGTCAATATTGCCTGCGCTTGTGAAAAACCCGCGTGTCATCGAAAGTCTGGTTACCATTTTTTCCGGCAGTCAATTCCTAACCGAGATCATTTTACGCAATCCAGGCAACGTCCACATGCTTAACAACCGCAAATCATTGACCCAGCGTAAAAGCACAGCGACGATCCACATGGAATCATCGAAAATAATCAACGAGATGGATGCAGATCAAAAACTTGACGCGCTGCGCCGTTACCAACGCGGCGAAATTCTGCGGATTGGCGCCAGCGATCTACTAGCCCTGTATGATTTGAGCACCGTCACGCGGCAACTTTCCAAACTAGCCAGCGGACTCGTCCGCACCTGTCTTGATCTTGCCAGCCAGCAAAGCGGCGCCAGCGCAAATGATTTTGTCGTCATTGCCATGGGCAAGCACGGAGCAGAGGAACTCAATTACAGTTCTGATATTGACCTGTTGTTTGTCGCCACAAACAACCCCATGGAAAAACTAAAACTTGCCGAACGGCTGATTGACAACATCGGCGGAGTCACGCCTGAAGGCTTTCTCTACCGCGTGGATATGCGTCTCCGTCCGTGGGGCAGGGATGGATTTCTCGTCACCACGCCTGATGGGTATCTTCAATACATTCAGCAACACGCCCGCCTGTGGGAAAAGCAAGCGCTCCTCAAAGCCCGTCCCATTGCCGGCGACCTGTCTCTTGGCGAAAAATTACTCGCATCGGTTGAACCTTATATTTTTAACAACGCGCCTGAAGAGGTACGCGCCAGCGTCTTCTCAATGAAGCAGCGCACAGAACAGGCGCTGCAACAAAAGGGACGCGATTGGGGCGAAGTGAAATTGGGCGAAGGCTCGATCCGCGATGTTGAATTTGTCGTTCAATATCTTCAACTTACGTATGGCAATCAATATCCCGACCTGCGCAAACGTGCCACGCTTCAAGTGCTTCCGCGTCTTGCCCGCCATCACCTGCTTACTGATGAAGAAACGCGCATCCTTACCGATGGCTATACTTTAATGCGAACCATCGAACACTACATTCAAGTGATGCACTATCAACAAACCTACACCATGCCTTCCGATCCTGAGTCGCTTGGGCTTCTTGCAGGACGCCTGGGTTTCACAGACACCGACGCATTGATCCATCGTTATGACGAACATCGCAAAGCCATCCGCGCCATTTATCTGCGGCGGGTTGGCAACGAACCTGTCAATGAACCTCAGCCTCAGGTCGTCCAGCATGTTGCCCGCCTCGGCGCTGATTATGTGGATTCGTTTTCAGATGATGAAATTCAATATCACGCCGATCTTGCGCGCGGAGTCAACGAACAGATGCCCGCTATTGTTGCGTCGCAGCCTATCGGCAACAACACATGGCGTGTCACCGTGGTTGGTTACGATTACCCGGGCGAACTTTCCATTATCTGCGGACTCTTCTTCGTTTTTGGATTTGACATCCTGAATGGAAATGCCTTCACTTACGAACCTTTGGTTGATTCTCCAACTGCGTCCCGCCCTCAGATATTCAACCGCTTCGACCCCACCCGACGACTGCCCCCGCGCCGAAAAACATCTTCCACATCCGAGCCTGATACCCGCCGCAAAATTGTGGATGTCTTCACTGTAAAAGCAATGCTGCCCACCCCGTCTGATGATGCAATTTGGGAATCGTACACAAAAGACCTGCATCATCTCTTGCTTATGATGCGTACCGGTCAACGACGTGAAGCGCGCGGCGAGTTGGCTGTTCGTGTGGGGCAGGCGTACCAAAACATCTCCAGCAAATTATCGATCCTCCCGTTGATCAACATTGAAATAGATAATGATGTAGATGAACGACACACCATCCTGCGAATTGACACGCCAGATACGTTTGGCTTTTTATATGAATTTACCAACGCCCTCGCGCTAACCCGCACCTATATCGCGCGAACCATCGTCCAATCCATTGGCACACGCGCGCAGGATATTCTGCACGTTACAGATGAAAATGGCAACAAGATCACATCGCCTGAAAAACAGCGTGAACTGCGCTCTGCCATCGTGTTGATAAAACACTTCACGCACCTTCTCCCACATTCGCCAAACCCATCCACTGCGCTGCTTCATTTTCGTGAATTTCTTGTGCAACTATTTCAACGTCCCAACTGGCCCGATGAAATTGCCTCCATTGAAAAACCTGATGTGCTCAATGGGTTGGCGCGCTTGCTGGGTGTGAGCAACTTTCTATGGGAAGACCTGCTGCGGATGCAGTACGCAAACCTCTTTCCAGTTGTGAAAGATATGGACGCGCTCTCCACAGCCAAGCCGAAGCCGCAGCTCGAAAGCGAACTTGTCCATGCGCTCGAAGTCAACGTGGTTGGCGATATACAGTATCCTGATTGGCGCGTAACATTAAATGCCTTCAAAGATCGCGAACTCTTCCGCATTGACATGCGACATATTCTTGGGCTGACAAAGGAGTTTGAAGACTTTGCCGCTGAATTGACCGACCTTGCCGAAACGGTTTTATGCGCCACGCTTACCAGTTGCGAATCGGAACTGCGCGCCATTTACGGCAACCCTCTTTTGGAAAATGGTCAGCCTTGCGGGTTGTCTCTTCTCGCTCTGGGAAAATGTGGCGGGCGTGAATTGGGATTTGCCTCGGATATTGAATTGATGTTTGTTTATGCCGGAAATGGGCAGACAAATGGCGCAAAGGTGGTGACAACCGCCGAATACTTTGAGCAAGTTGTCCGCGCTGTTGTCAGCGCCGTGCAATCACGCCAGGAGGGGACTTTTCAAATAGACCTTCAATTGCGTCCACATGGCAAGGCGGGCAGCATGGCTGTTTCTGTGGACTCGTTCCGCCGTTATTACGCGCCGGACGGGCCGGCTTGGGCGTATGAACGGCAGGCGTTGGTCAAACTTCGACCAATCATGGGTGATGCCGAACTCAGCCAGGAGTTATGCCAGTTGCGTGATGTTTATGCTTATGAGAGCGGCGCCTTTGATGTGACCGCCATGCGCGCCATGCGCGAGCGGCAGGTTCGCCATCTGGTAACTGGCGGCACGTTCAATGCTAAATTCAGTCCGGGTGGGTTGGTGGATATTGAATATCTTATTCAAGGATTGCAGATTAATCACGGCGCTCAAAACCCTGCCCTGCGCCTGACTAATTTGCGTGACGCCATGTCTGCTCTGCACGATGCCGGCATTCTTTCGGATGATGACTATACCCGACTGCGAAAAGCGCATACATTCCTGCGCTGGCTGATTGACTCCTTGCGGGTTGTGCGCGGCAACGCCAAAGACGTGACCATTCCTCTCTTTGGTACTGAAGAGTTTATTTTCCTCGCCCGCCGACTACGCTACGAATTGGATGTGGAACACCTGCGCGATGATCTGACCCGTTATGTTGCCGATGTGCAGACGATCAATACCCACTTGTTGAGCAGGGAAAACTGATATAAAAAACACGGTGGTTGGAAAATTTTCCAACCACCGTGTTTTTTCCCGTATAGGGACTAACCAAGGAGGGAACAAACTAACAGCCTGAAGAAGGAGACTGTATTGATAAGCGAATTATAGGCGGGAGCAAAAAACAAGTCCATTCCCCAAATGGGTAGTGTTTCGTGAGCATTCAAATGAAACATACCCGAATACTTTGCTAATAATTCAACAAATATTTTTCAAGTTCCCAGTTGGTTACTTCAAGCCGATAATCTTCCCATTCAAGACGTTTGGCGCTGAGGAACACTTCATGAGTGTGGGCGCCAAGAGCATCACGCACAACCTCATCCTCTTCCATTGCTTTGAGCGCTTGATTTAGGGATGTAGGCAAAACACTCTGGGATGAGTTCGTAGGTTTATTAAGTAGATAGATGTTTTCTTCGGTAGCCTCTGGAGCAGGCAACTCGCGGCGAATCCCATCCAGACCGGCGGCCAGCATAACTGCAAAAGCGAGATATGGATTGCAGCTTGGGTCAGGGCAGCGTAATTCCAGCCGCGCAGAATCACTTCCCGAAGCGCGCGGCACGCGGATCAGCGCGGAGCGATTGATCCGCGCCCAACTGATGGAAACCGGCGCTTCGTAGC
>JAIFKY010000208.1 GCA_020049345.1 Anaerolinea sp. | reverse complement strand
AGCCGTTGCAGACCATGTCGTAGGCGTCGGACATGACCGCGCCAGGGTCGGTGTCGAACTTGGGCAGGTCTTCCATCTTGGGCATGGTGAACGGATGATGCTCCGACTCCCAAGCCTGATTCTCTTCGTTCCACGCGAAGAACGGGAAGTCTACGACCCAGGCGAATGCCATCATTTCCTTGTCGGCAAGGTCGAGTTTGTCGCGGAACCACAGGCGAAGTCCGCCCAAAACTTTGTTGACCACTTTGCGTTCATCTGTTGCGAAGATGATTAGGTCGCCGACTCCTGCTCCGGTCTTGGATTTGAGCGCCTCGACTTCTTCAGGTGTGACGAATTTGGATGCGCTGCCTTTCACGCCCTCGGCGGTGATTGCCAACGTGGGCATTCCCTTCGCCCCGAAAGTTTTCGCCACTTCGGTGAGCGCGTCCAATTCCTTGCGTGACATGTCCGCACTTCGGGGGGCGACGATGCACTTGATCACGCCACCAGCCTCCAGCGTAGATTGAAAGACGCGGAATTCACTCTTCGCAAAGACATCGTTGACTTCGATCAATTCCACACCGAAGCGCAGGTCGGGCTTATCCGATCCGAATCTTTCCAGCACTTCATGGTGTGAAAATTTCGGCCACGGCGATGAAAATAATTTTTTGTGCGGCGCAACGGCGGGAAGCATTTCGGTGAACAAGCCTTCCACCAGCGCAAGCACATCGTCGCGGTGGACGAAAGACATTTCAAGGTCGAGTTGGGTGAACTCGGGTTGGCGGTCGCCGCGCAGGTCTTCATCGCGGAAGCAGCGCGCGATCTGGAAGTACTTGTCCATGCCAGCGACCATCAGCAATTGCTTCAACTGTTGCGGAGATTGCGGCAAGGCGTAGAACTGACCTGGATACACACGCGAAGGGACGAGATAATCGCGCGCGCCTTCGGGCGTGGCTTTGAACATGATTGGCGTTTCGATCTCGATGAAACCTTCCTTGTCGAGATAGTCGCGCATGAACTTGATCACCTTGTGGCGCAGGACCATGTTTTTGGTCAGGCGTTCGCGGCGCAGGTCGAGGTAGCGATATTTGAGGCGCGTGTTTTCGTCTGCGAGGTCGGCATCTGTGCTGACCATAAAGGGGAGAGTCTTGGCAGGATTCAAAACCTTCACGTCGCGCGCAATGATCTCGATTTCGCCCGTTTCCATTTTTGGATTCTGCATTCCTTCGGGGCGCATTTGCACAACGCCCTCGATCTGCAAAACCCACTCCATGCGGACGTTGGTGACAAGATCGAGTGATTCTTTTGGCAGGTCTGGGTTGATGGTGATCTGAACCAGCCCTGAGCGGTCACGCAGGTCGAAAAATACCACGCCGCCGTGATCGCGGCGTCGGTGTACCCAGCCGGAAAGGGTGATCGTTTGCCCAGCGTGACTGGCCCGTAATTCTCCACAAGTATGAGTTCTGTACATGAATGCGCCTCCGAAGATTTATGTCGTTGCGAGCCGCCGCTCTTGTCCTTTGGCGGCGAAGCAATCTCCTAAATTAAGGATTGCCTCGGGCAAGAGCAAGAGCGCCCTCGCAATGACATGTGATATACATAAAATAAATCGCCCTTCGCGTTTGCGTCGGGCGATTTGATTTGACTTGATTTATCTGTCAACCAGCAAAGCTTCGCCCAACGATACAGGGATCGTCATTATTATTATCATTATTGGCGAAGTAGAAGTAGTTGGTTTTGAACATGGTGGCGCGATTATAGCACAAAGTTTTTTGTTTTGAGATTTTTGGCTTTCGCGCGATTTGTAGGTCACGCTTCAAGCGTGACCTACTTGGTGACTTGCACGGAAATATTTTTCGTGACGGTGCGGCTGCCATCTGAAACTTGAATTGTTACCTCGTAGGTATTATTCAAATTGCCATCCGTCGGAGTTTCAAAATCTGGCGCGGCGATGAATTTCAGTTCGCCAGTGGCGATGACAATCGAAAACTTGATCGCATCCGCGCCGCCGCTGATTGTGTAGACCAAAGGTTGGGCGGGACGGTCTGGGTCTGCGGCGGTAATTGTGGCAACCGCGCTTGAATTTTCCACGACTGAAAATTTATCCGGCGATGTGATGACAGGGCTGTTGTCATTGACAGGCAGAATATTCACGGCGACATCCTGTGTGGCTGTTAGCCTTCCGTCGGATGCTTGAATGCTGACATTGTAGATATTATCGTTCCCCGAGTCATTGGGCATTTCATAATCGTGCGCCGAGATGAAAGTCAACATGCCTGTGGCTGAGTTGATGGTGAAGTGCGTTGAATCGGCGCCGCCTGAAATTGAGTAGGTCAATGTTTGGACGGGCAGGTCTGCATCGGTGGCTGTGACGGTGGAAACAGCCGTCACATTTTCTGCAACCGAGAAACTGGTTGGCGATGTGATGACAGGCACATTGTCGTTGACGGAAGCGACAGTCACGACGATGTCTTGTGCTGTGACAAATGTACCGTCAGAGACTTGAACTGTGAAGTTGTGGATATTATCCGCGCCAGCATCTTTTGGCGTCTCGTAATCTGGCGCGGCGATGAATGTCAATTCGCCTGTGGCTGGATTGACTCCGAACAGCGCCGCGTCCGCGCCGCCGATGATGGAGTAGGTCAGGGGTTGGGTCGGCACATCCGCATCGGCGGCGGTGAGCGTGGTCACAATGGGTGTATTCTCTGGGATGGAGATATTCCCGCTGGATGAAATCAGCGGCACATTGTCTGTAATTCCAGCGACGGTTACAGAAACATCCTGTGGCGCGGTGAGCGCGCCGTCAGATACTTGAATTGTGAGATTGTAGATATTATCCAGTCCGGCATCTTTTGGCATTTCGTAATCAGGCGCAGCGATGAAGGTTAATTCGCCAGTGGATGGGTTGAGCGCAAAGAGAGCCGCATCCGCGCCGCCGATGATGGAGTAGGCGAGGGGTTGCGCGGGAACATCCGCATCTGTTGCGGTGATAGTGGTGATCGCGGCTCCATTCTCTGGAACTGAGATTACACCGCTTGAAGTGATTATTGGGTTGTAAAGATTTATATTCAGCGCGGCAGAACTTCTTTGCGACATTACCGAATCTAGAATATGGTAGCGATAGACGATGCCATAATTTTCCGTGCCGCCGTAAGCCGTCATGCCATACAACTCGCCGTCCAGGAGAAGTGGCGTCCGCATGGGAGTTGCTCCGGCGATCCCGCCGCTGAATTCATACAGTTTCTGGAACCCCGCCCCATCAATGTACATTTGATAGAGGATGCCATACTCTTTTCCGCCCCAGGCATCGTCGCCGTGGGTGGTGCCGTAGAGTGTCCATCCGTCCAATGACAATACTACGCCTCCATTTGGTTTGCCGCTGTCGTCAACCCCGCCCGCAAACTTATGGATGACAGAATAGGCTTTGCTTGTCATATCGTATTTGAATATCGTGCCGAGGTCGGCTGAATTATTTCCATACTCTCCCAGCGTGGTGCCGTAGAGCGTGTGGTTGCCATCAAACGTAAGTGTGTCGTAGGGATATTTTCCCTGCGTGCCTCCCGCAAAATGATACAGGGTTTCAAAGGCAGAGCCGTCAGGTTTGATGCGGAAGAGCGTGCCCATGTTATTTTTGCCGCCCAGCCAGGTCAGCCCATACAGGTAGCCGTCGTTGGCGGCGGTTAATGTTCCGAGCGGAGCGTTGCCATCACTGCTGTTTGCGGCGAAACGATGTAATTGTGTGTAAATTTCGGTTGAGGTGTTGTAACTGTACAGCGTGCCTGTGCCGTTTCCGCCCCAACGGGTGATCCCGTACAGGGTGTCGCCAACCAGTATCGGCGAGGTTGAGCCGCCAAATCCGTCGCCGGGTTCGCCAAAAGCGTGCAGCACGCGGAATCCGCTGCCGTTGATATTCATCTCGTAGATTACGCCGCCGCCTTCGCCGCGCGGGCCGCCATAGACCGTACTGCCAAAGATCATGTCGTTGGCAATTGCAAGTCCGCTCCAGGGTTTCCAGCCATCGTTTGCGCCGCCTGTGAATTCGTGTAAAACCGTAAATTCTGTGCCATCCCTTCTCATTCGAAATACATTGCCCTTGTTGGCGGGGTTGGCGGGTGGCGTGTTGTAGGGCGGTCCGCCGTAGGTTGTTGTGCCGTATAGAAAATCGTTGTATAGCAGGAGTGCGCCGTACGGGATGCGCCCATTATTTTGCTGACTGCCAAATTCATGCAGGAATGCAATTCCGTTTGTATTATTTGGATTTAAGATTCTGACGCTGATTTCCTGCTGATTGGTCAATGCGCCATCGGATGCCTGAACGGTGACATGATAGGTGTTATCCACGCTCGCATCATCGAAGATGTAGCGGGGTGCGGTCACGAAGGACAGTTTCCCATCGGATGGATTCAGGCTGAACATCGTCGCGTTTGTCCCGCCGACGATGGAGTAGGTGAGTGTTTGCAGGTCGGCGTCGGTGGCGGTGACTGTGGTTACTGCGGTTGAGTTTTCAGGTAAGTTGATATTTCCGTTTGATGTAATTTCCGGCGCAAACTCGTTGACGTTAGACACGGTCACGGCAATATCTTGTGCCGTTGTCAGACCTCCGTCAGAGGCTTGAACTGTCAGGTGGTAGATCAAACCCAATGGAACCGCCTCAAAATCGGGCGCGGTGATGAACGCGAGATTTCCCGTGCTGGCGTTGATCGAAAACTTGCCCGCGTCCAATCCGCCTGAAATCGAATAGGTGAGGGGCTGGGAATCTGCGTCTGTGGCGGTGACGGTGGTGACAGCCGTTGTGTTTTCGAGGACAGTGATGGTGGCTGTTGTCAGCCCGCCGTTGGATGTGATGACTGGCGCGTTGTTGTTCGTTCCGCTGGCGGTGGTGGCGTAGGTGACAATCAACTGCGGCAGGTCGGTGGCTGAGTTGCCAGAGTAAAACTTGACGTAGTCTGCGCCCATGTCATCGTTGTCGTCTTTGCTGAACAGCAGGCGGAATTGCGTCGCGCCATATTTGTTGATCAAGCCGAGGTTGATGTTGCTTAGGCTGGCGGTGTGCCAATTGGAAACCGCGCTTGAAAATTTATCCTGGCTGGAACCAATGTTGGCGATGGCGAAAAAATCATCCGTGACCAGCGCGATGTTGTTGCTGAATGTCCCGTTGCGAATTTCGAGCAGCAGGCGTTTGAGTTTGACCTGCGCCGAAGTGATGACGGCATTGTCGGGAATGGAGTTTGTGTCAAACGAAAGAATTGCGCGATACTGGCGGTCTTTGGCGTCGTCGCCTACAAAAAGAGTATTTGAATTTTTATCGAGCGTGCCGCCTTTGTTGGTGTTCTCGGCTGTTTCGAGAATGTAGCCGTCGTGTCCGCCGCTGGATTTGAAGGTGTTTGTGATGGTTGTGGTTGCGGTTGTTTCGTATCTTGCAAGAATGGCATTCTCGCCGCCGGTTCCGACGATGGTTATTTTGTTATCGGGTTGTATTGCAATTCCCAGCGCGGCATCGTCGCTGTTTCCCAGGTCGGTGATAACTTTTCCGCTTGCGCCAAAAGTTGTGTCAAGTGAGCCATCGCTGTTGTAGCGCACGAGCAGAAAGTCGCTGACGCCCAGATTGGAAATTTTTCCTTCCACAATAATTTTTCCGTCTGATTGAATGACCAGGTCGTCAACTGATTCTTCGGCGCCAAAGTCGGTGATCACGATACCGGTTCCGCCAAAAGTGGTATCCAGTGTGCCATTGCTGGTGTAGCGCACCACCGCCAGATTTCCGGCGCTGTCAACTGCGCTGTTGAATATGGTTCCAGCCAGAATGATTTTTCCATCTGATTGGAGGACAAGGGCGCCGCTGCCATTTTGAAAATTGGCGGGTGTCGTTACGGTTCCTTTTCCATTTGTGCCAAAAGTGGATGTGTCGAGCGATCCGTCCTGGTTGAGACGCGCAAGCGAAATTTGATTTTTGGCGTCGTTGTCCATCATATTCCCCGACATCACCATTTTGCCATCTGGTTGGATGGCAACCGCCTTGCCGTAGTTGTAGCGGTTGTTTGGAAAATAATAATCGTCAATGATGTTAAATCCATTGGCAATGAAGGTCTCGTCTGGTGTGCCATTGCTGTTGAATCGGGCGGCGAAAAAGTCGGTGAAGTTTGATTGACCGAGGGTGTGGTCTCCGACCATCACGATCTTGCCGTCGGGTTGAATCACCATGTCGGCGGGTGATTGGCGCGCTTCGCTGCTGAATCGGACGATTCCCATTCCGTTTGTGCCAAAGGATGCATCCAGCGTGCCGCTGCTGTTGTAGCGGATCACTGCAAGTTTTCCCGTGCTTGTTCCGCCCACGATCAGTTTCCCATCTGGCTGAAGCGCAATCTTTGAGCCTGAAAATGAAGCAACTTCAATCAGGGTAATGCCGTTGACGCCGAAGGTATTATCCAATGTGCCGTTGCTGTTATAGCGGGTGAGAACCCTGCCAGATTGTTCATCTGCTAATTTTATAGTTCCTAAAATGATGATCTTGCCGTCTGTTTGCAGCGCCACCTCACGCGCAGAACTGGGCAATCCGTTGAATTTGATCGTGACAATGCCGTTTGATCCAAAAGTTGGGTCGAGGGTCCCGTTTGCGGCAAGTGTGCTTGTGGCGGAAGTTAATATCGCAATGAAGCCCACTGCCATGAGTGTGCCAAAAAGTAGTTTAGCGAACAGTCTTGCGTTCATAGTCTTTTTTCCTTGAGAGAACGTTTCTTAAGTCCAATCTTGTACGAGAAAAGAGCATTAACCACAGAGAACACAGAGCCCACAGAGATTTTTAATGGTTTTTTCTCAGTGATCTTTGTGATCTCAGTGGTGAAAATCTTTTAAGAAACAGCCGCTTATAAAATATGAAAAGCACTTCATTTATATTGTAGGGCCTTGGAGTGGCTTATGCAAGTTGCGCTTCCATGACGGTTTTTTTGAAAACAAAAGACCGAGATTTTACATCTCGGTCTTTTGTTTTCAAAATTAAGCGTCTATTTTTGGTTTTCCAAATTCTTTTCTTTCCTAGCCCTCAACCAGCCATTCAAACTATATTTCACCACGCGCTCGTTGCCTTCAAATAATTTTTTGAGGTTGGGACGCAATGCCCAGATTAGCAAAATTTCAGCGCCCACGCCGTACAAAATATCTATCCAGGGCTGCCCCTGCATGGCGCGGACAGCAAAGATGATAATGGCAAATAAAGCCACCGCCATGGTGGTTACAGATGCGATGCCAAGCGTGAAAAAGGTCAACATGCCAAGCGGCAGGATGATCAAGATCGAGCCGGGCCAAAGTCCCATGGCGCCGCCGACTGAGGGCGCTCCACCCGCGCCGCCGCTCAAGCGGATAATCTTTCCATTTTCATCGCGCACCGGCAAAAAGACAGAATAGTTATGTCCGATAATTGCGGCAAGCGGCGCAACTACGTGTACCCAGTGATTCGGGGTGAGCATGGAAGCCACCCAAACTGCGCCCGCACCCTTCAAAATGTCTAACATGGCTGTCCCAAAGCCCGCCCAAAAGCCAGCCGCGCGCATGGCATTTGTCCCGCCGGTGCGTCCGCTTTCCACCTGGCGAATATCTTTTCCTGTTTTTAATTTTACGATCAGCAATCCAAAGGGAATCGAACCAAATAGGTACGCCAGTAGAATGATCACAATATCGAACACAATTCGCATTGAAACTCCTCCGTTTTGAGTGTAATCATAAAACACAGAAAACCAAATAAGGTTGCTTATATAACCTGCAAAGGTACTTCACGGAACGCGCCGTTTTCTATCCAAAAGCCGCGCGCGCGCCATGTATCATCCACGCGCGCAAGGATGATGTACACAACTGCATAGGCGGCGTCTGCTATATCGGTCGGAGAAACAGTTTCGGGTCCGGCAGGGTGCGAGTGGAAGATTCCGATTAACTCCAGCCCGTTGGATTCGATCCACTCGAAGGCATTTAACTGCTCAATGGGATTCATCACGAAGCGTACCGCGCTTTGAGCCTGATTCGACACCTCAAGCACAGCCTCTACCTTTGAGTTAAGTCCCGCCAAAAGCCCGCAAGCCTCCAGCGGCGCGCACGCGTCAACATGCGCGATCATTTTTTGCAGTTGTTCTTTTGTAAGGGTGAGGGATTGCATTAACGTAAAAAGATGACCGAAACCCAAGCCAGTCCCACGATGATGATGGGGCCAAGTACGGCGCGGCGCAGGGGGGTGTTTTCGGCAAGGCTGGCTGAGAGCATGGTTAGCGCGTAAAGCGGCCCCGTCAGCGCCAGCCCAAATTGGATCGGCGTCAGCGGCCAATAATGCAGCCCCGCGCTGATTTGCGCGCAGACGAAGGCAATGCCAAGCGCCCAGGGGAAATCCCAGCGGTCAGTGCCATCAAGGTGCAGAATGCGTAAACTGATCAACGCCGCAACTATGAAGATGATCGGCACAAGCAGGAACATACGCGCGCCCGAAAAACGCAGTGACGTAGCCAGAATAAGAAATAACGCATATGCAAGCGCAGTCAGACCTGCGCGGGCAAACGCATACGGCGGCGCAGATGCGTCAATGGTGATGTATTCGGCAAGAAAAACACTTGAAAGCAAAATTGCGCTCAACCCAAAGCCAATCCACCAGGCTGTTCCGTTTGACAACAAGGACAGCGGCGCGCCAACGACAAAAGTGGTCAGCGTGGGAATCATCAGGTGCTCAATGTTTGGTTTTTGCCCAAGCGCCGGGTGATCGCGTGTCAGCCAGTCCATGCCTGTGGCAGTCAGCGCAGCGGCCAATATCGTCATGGCTGTGCCGAGGGTCAAGGGGTAGGCAAAGTAGAAGCCGGGCAGGGTAATGGTCAGCGTAAAACGCGGTGATTGGACCAGCCTGGTAAGCGCGAATGCCAACAGAACAGAGGCAATCAACATGCCTGCGCGGTTGGTGGATGGCAGATATGAACGATTCTCTTGCATACGAAGATTGTACCTGCGGGAGCGCATGAACGCAAGCAGGGGTATGGTAGAATCAATCTGTTATGGACGTTTCACAAAAAGAAAACCTGCCTCCCCCCCCGGGCATTATCAATTCCATCAAATTAGGTTTTGACCTTATCGCCACAAATATCACGGCGATTTTAATGCCGCTTTTGTTGAACTTATTTCTGTGGCTTGGCCCGCGCCTGCGCATGGATGGTTTGTTCAACTCAGTCAAAACAGATGTGATCTCGATCTGGAAATCTGGTGGAATCCCCGCAGAAGATATTCAACGCGCCATGGATTTGTATGAAAACATAATTCCCAGAATTAATTTATTCTGGATTTTCCACACGCTTCCAATCGGCATCTCAAGCCTGTTTCTGCCCCAGGGAGTTTCTCAAACGCCTTTGGGCGATCCTGCCATTTTACAGGTCAGCGCGGCAAGTTTGATGGGTTGGATATTTTTACTCACTTTTCTAGGCTGGGTTGGCGGCGGGCTGTATTTTCGAAGCGTGGCACAGTTGACGATGACAGGCACAAACACTCCCCCCATGCGTGTTTCTCGCGCAATCATGCAGACGATTTTAGTCTCTATTTTTTGGGGCATTCTTTCCATGCTAATCGGTGTGCCGGTTTTTATCGCTTTGTCCATAGTGCTTCAACTTAATGCCTTTATCGCAAATGTGCTTGTGCTGTTTCTCAGCCTCGCTTCGATGTGGGTCATCGTGCCGTTGTTCTTTTGGCCGCACGGTGTTTTTATTAAACAGCAAAACGTAATCACATCCATTTTTAGCAGTGTGCAAATGATGCGCTTTACACTTCCTACGAGCAGTATGTTCGTGTTGACGGTCTTCCTGCTTACCTTTGGTTTGAACTTTCTGTGGAGCATTCCTCCCGAAGATTCATGGATAACGCTTTTGGGTATTTTCGGTCACGCATTTGTAACAACTGCTTTGCTGGCGGCTAGTTTCATTTATTATCGTGATATGAATCTTTGGTTGCAAAATGTAATTGGAAAATTGCGCCCAAATATTGTGGCAAAGGTGTAAAGCGGGCTTGCCTGCCCTGCTTTACGCATAATTTGTTGGAGGTTTTTTATGGCTGAAAAAGAAAATATCATAAACTATGATGTAAGTTCCATTCAAGCATTGGAAGGCATCGATCATGTGCGTAAACGCCCAGGCATGTATGTGGGCGGTACGGATATTAAGGCTTTACATCACCTCGTTTATGAGGTTGTTGACAATGCAATAGATGAAGCGCTGGCGGGTTTCTGTACCGCCATTAACATCACCATTCACGCCGACAGCAGTCTTACTGTTGAAGACAATGGGCGTGGTATTCCAGTCGGCCCGCATCCCACGAAAAAAGATGCAAACGGAAAACCGATGGAAACCGTGGATGTAGTAATGACCGTAATTGGCGCGGGTGGTAAATTTGGCGGCGGCGGCTACAAAGTCTCTGGCGGTTTGCATGGCGTAGGTATCAGCGCCGTGAACGCCCTCTCTGAATGGATGATCACCGAGATCAAGCGCGATAACAAGATTTGGCGGCAGGAATACAAGCGTGGCGTGCCGCAAGGTTCCATTCAACAGATTGGCAAGGTCAAAGAAGAAACCGGCACCAAGCAGACCTTCAAATTTGACAAGCAGATTTTCACCGAAGATATTGACTTCCGTTTTGACACGCTTGTTCAGCGCCTGCGCGAAATGTCCTTTGTGACGCGCGGCGTGACCATTAAATTTGTGGACGAGCGCGCTGACCGCGAGATGACCTTCTACTTTGAAGGCGGCATTACGGCATTTGTACGTTACCTAAACCGTAACCGCGAAGGGCTTCATCCGGTTGTGCATGTTGAAAAAGAAGTGGAAAATATTGGTATTGAAGCCGCAATCCAATATACTGATTCCTACACAGAATCGGTTTATTCCTTTGCAAACACGATTAATACGATTGATGGCGGCACGCACCTTACCGGTTTGCGTTCATCGCTTACCCGCGTGGTCAATGATTACGCCCGCAAGAATGGCTTGCTCAAGGATGCCGATCCCAACTTCTCTGGCGACGATACGCGCGAAGGCTTGACCGCCATTGTCTCTGTCAAACATCCCGACCCGCAATTTGAATCACAAACCAAAGTTAAGTTGATGAACCCGGAAGCGCAGACCTATGTAACCCAGGTGGTCGGCGAAGCATTCAGCACTTTCCTTGATGAGAATCCGCAAGCCGCCAAGGCGATCATTTCCAAGTGTCTCACGTCAGCTCGGGCGCGTGATGCGGCACGTAAGGCGCGCGATCTCGTGATTCGCAAATCTGCGCTTGAGTCGCTTACGTTGCCCGGCAAACTGGCAGATTGTTCTGAACGTGATTCGAGCAAGACCGAACTGTACATCGTCGAAGGTGATTCGGCGGGTGGATCAGCCAAACAGGGACGAGATCGTCACTTCCAGGCTATTCTTCCGTTACGCGGTAAGATATTAAATACCGAACGCGCCCGTCTTGATAAAATTCTGGGCAATAACGAAGTCAGGTCGCTTATTTCTGCGCTTGGCACAGGCGTTGGTGATAATTTTGACCTTGAAGGCTTGCGCTACGGGCGTGTGATTATCATGACTGATGCGGACGTGGATGGCAGCCATATTCGCACATTGTTGCTGACTTTCTTTTTCCGCTACATGCCGCATTTGATTGATGACGGTCATTTATATATTGCCCAACCGCCTTTGTATCGCATCGCTTATAAAAATCAGGTCAAGTACGCGTACAGCGATAAAGAGAAGGACAAGTCGGTCAAAGAGTATGGCAGTGATAAAGTAGGTATTCAGCGTTATAAGGGTCTTGGTGAAATGAACCCGGATCAATTATGGGAGACCACCATGAATCCTGTAAACCGTACCCTGTTGCTTGTCACAGTGGAAGATGCCGCCGAAGCCGACCGGACTTTTGATATGCTCATGGGTGATGCAGTAGACCCGCGCAAAAAGTTTATCCAAACCCATGCAAAGAGTGTAAGGAATTTGGATATTTAATTTTTTTGATCTTTAATACCCAAGTCCATCAGTCTGTGCTGGTGGACTTTTTGTTTTCCGGCCTTTCTTCTTTGTCATGAAAGTACCATACACTGATGATGAAGTTGTAGAGTAAAATTCAGGCATTATGATTGCAAAAAGCATGGAAAAAAATATGCAACTTGGTTTTCAACGGTATGGAACACTCATTAACCAAACCTTGCAATGGACAGTTTTCACGTATCAGGTAATTGCGGCCATTCTGTTCATGCTCGGAATTTTTTTCGCAAACCGCTGGCTTCAGCAACCGTTTCTTGGGGCGTTTTATGAGCATACGCTGATATTTAACGGTACAGGTCCCGGCGAATTCACACCCGAATGGGCTTTGTTTGATCAAGTTGAAGTCGGGGATCAACTGATTGCCATTAATGGGACATCGGTGAAGAGTTCCAGTGAAATCCGTGCAATTTTGCAGACCCGTGTTCCTGGCGAAAATGTAAATGTCACTGTGCGTTCAAAGAGTGGGGAAGAACGTACATTGCTCATTACTTTATACTCTTTTCCATCATCCAGCCGAACCGTTTATTTTTTGATCCCATCCATATTAAGCGCCATTTTTCTTGCCGCCAGTTTGTGGATTTTCGGTTTGCGTCGTAATGAACCTGCGGGGCGCGCTTTTTCGCTCTTTACCTCATCCCTTGCCATTGTTACTGGCACATACTTTAATCTTGTTACAACACATCAATTTACTCTTTTCTGGACAGTGGCTGCCATCGTTTCGGCCGGTGCATTACTTGACCTTGCGCTCACATTCCCCGTGGAACCACGCTTTGCCATTAATCGTCCATACTTGCGCTGGAGTGGATTTAACATTGGGATAATACTTTTCATTATCTCCTATACAACATTATTTGATTTTGACAAGCCGACAGCCTACATCCGCAGTTGGCAGTATGTTTATGGCTTTATTGCGTTGGGTATATTTTTCTACATTGGCATGAATCTTTATCATGCCATGTATGCCCAATCGCCGGTGGTCAAAACGCAATCACGCACCATTCTGATCGGAACACTTTTTGCATTTGTTCCCCTGGGCGCCTGGCTTGCTTTTGGTTTCTTTCGACCCACCAATTTTTCGCCGTACCTGTTTTTACCGCTTGCATTTTTTCCCCTGGTCATTGGATACACCATCCTCCGTTTTCGATTTTTTCGCGCCGATGAATTTTTACGGCGCGGGTTGATGTATGTCCTATTAACAGTGCTTGTAGTGACCGGTTACGGATTGCTCCTTTTTGGCATCAGCCTGATCTTGAATCCTGCTTTGCCCTCAAACAATGCTCCCCTTGTTGGCGGCTTCATCCTGTTACTTGTTCTTCTGCTTGAGCCAATTCGTGCGCGGTTACAGCGCCTGGTGGACGGATTGTTCTTCCGTGGCGAGCGCGCCTATGCGGAGCAGCTTCAGGATTTTTCGCACAGACTCACCACCGCCCTCGATCTCAACACAATCGGGGTGATCCTGCGTGGGCAGATTGCATCAACCCTGGCTCCGAGCAAGATTCACGTTTACACATACGATACGCTCAATGACTTTTTCTCAGCCCTGCCCGGTGATGATCGCCGCCCAACAAGCGACATTCGCTTCACGGCAACAAGTTCATTTGCGCGTTACTTTGAAACCGAACACCTGCCTTTATATTTGGATAATACCGCTGCGTTGCCAACATCCTTACAGGCTGAACAATCACGGCTTGCTTTGCTTGGCGCGCGTTTGTTCATTGTTTTACCTGGTAAACAACGGGTTAACGGCTGGCTTGCTTTGGGTCCGCGTTTATCAGGGCAGCCTTACGCGCCGCGTGATTTGAACTTCCTCGAAAATATTTGCGATCAGGCATCCATTGCCATTGAACGTTTGCAAACAGTCGCTCATCTTGAGCGTCAAATTCAAGAAATGAACGCGCTAACCCGCGTCTCTCAAGGGGTAAACGTCACCTTAACTTTTGATGATGTCCTCGAATTAATCTACGCCCAGACCGCGCAGATCATTCCCACCTCACATTTCCATATCACACTTTATAACGAAGCCAGTGATTATTTTTATTATGGCTTTTGTGTTGAAAATAACGAGCGTATTCCTGACCGTGAAAATCTGCCATTTTCGGTCAGCACAGGTCTTAGCCCGGAAGTGATCCGCAAGAGTCGCCAATTGATTACGCAGGACTACATCCGCGAATGTCAGGCGCGCAGCCTCACGCCGATATTGGAAAACGTCTTTGCCTGGATGGGTGTGCCGCTCAACGCAGGCGCAGAATCCATTGGGGCGCTTAGCATTGGCAGTCGTGATGGCGCTACCGCATATACCCGTGGTCAACTTGAATTACTGCAAGCCATTGCAGATCAAACCGCGGGCGCAATTGTAAAAGCGCGTCTGCTTCAGGAAACGCAGCAGCGTGCGCGTCAACTTTCCACTTTGAATGAGATTACGCGCCAGTTAACATCAACACTTGAGTTGGGACCGCTTCTTCAAAATATTCTTGAAAACGCAGTCGGCATTTTGAACTGCGAAGCCGGCAGTTTGTTCCTTCTGGATGAGCAGACCAAGGAATTGGTCTTCAAAGTTACAGTTGGACCGGTTGCCGCAAACTTGATCGGTCAACGTTTGCCGCCCGGCACAGGAATTGTTGGGCGCGCCGTACAAACACGCGGACCGGTGATCGAAAACGAGGAGCAACGCGTCACATCGAAAAGATTTAACGGCGTTGATCAACAGACCGGGTTTATCAGCCGTTCGCTTATGGCGGTTCCACTCCAGGTTAAAGATCGTGTCACAGGCGTGGTGGAAGTGATCAATCGTCGTGACGGACTTCCATTTGTGGCAGGCGATCAGGAACTTTTGACTGCGTTTGCCGGACAAGCCGCAGTTGCGATTGAAAATACCCGCCTTTTTATGCTCACAGATCAAGAACTGGCTGCCCGTGTGGAAGAACTCTCGGTCATGCAGCGAATTGATCGCGAACTAAATGCCAGCCTTGAAATGGATCGCGCCATGCGTATCACCCTTGATTGGGCGTTGCGTCAATCAGGCGCTGAAGCAGGCTTGATTGGCATGTTGGAAGAAACCAAATTGCGTGTAATGGCTCACCAGGGTTTTGATGAGCGCATGGCAAACCTGCCTGACCAGACGATGAAAGTGGAATTACCAGTCATGCTTCTTTCCATGGAAACCGGACAGCCTCAATTGTTGACGGTTACCACATCTAGCGAAAAACTACTATCCACTGCCCACACTCAGTTGATTATTCCAATCCGCCGTGAGACGACGGTTATTGGTCTGCTTCATTTGGAAAGTACGAGTGATTCACAAGTAGATATTGACTTCCTAACCCGTCTCACAGACCATGCCGCCATCGCCATTTCCAACGCGCAACTCTATGGTGAGGTTCAACGCGCCAATGTTGCCAAGAGCGATTTCGTTTCATTTGTGGCGCATGAGTTAAAGAACCCCATGACTTCCATCAAGGGCTATACAGAATTAATGTCGGCTGGGGCAGTGGGACCCGTCAGCGATATGCAGGCAAACTTCCTTAATACCATTAAGACCAACGTTGTACGCATGAATACGCTGGTCTCTGATCTCAACGACGTATCCAAGATTGAAGCTGGTCGTTTGAGCCTTACTTATAAAATGTCTGATGTGTCTGCCTTGATTGACGATACTGTCCGCTCCCTCAAACATCAGATCGACGACAAGAAACAAATTTTGGAAATTTTGCTGCCTGAGAAACTTCCAGTTATTTGGGCAGACCCCACCCGTATTGTTCAGGTGTTGGTTAATTTGCTTAGCAATTCTTATAAATACACGCCCGAAGCTGGTATTTTGCAGATCGGCGCTGAAGAAGGCAACAATCAACTTTGGGATGTAAATGATACAACCCGCGTTGTGCATATCTGGGTAAAGGATAACGGGCTGGGAATGACTGCTGAAGATCAGAAAAAAGTTTTCCAGCAATACTTCCGCACTGAGTATTCCAAAGACATGGCAACGGGTACCGGACTTGGTTTGAATATTACGAAGAAACTGATTGAGATGCAAGGCGGCAAAATATGGTTCGAAAGTGAATTTCGCGCCGGTACAACATTCCACATCACCATTCCGGTTGCGGAAGGATAGCGAGGCGATATGACTTTGGTGGCATCCGTAGGGTCTGCGCAAGCGCTCGATGGGCGTGAAGCCGGTTTGCAAGCCGCGCATCAAGCTCTGAATCGTATTGGCGCAAATACGCCTGGTTTTGCAGTGGTGATCGCATCACATCAATATCAAGCGCGTGAAGTGTTGAATGGGGTCTCCAGTTTACTGGGCGATGCTCCCGTGCTTGGGTTTAGTTCGCCTGCGGGGCTTACGCATGAAGGTCAGCACCCGCACTCTGTTGTGGTTGCGCTTTTAAGCGGTGATTTTCAAGCAGATGCGCTCTGGCTTCCGGGCTATGCACAATCGGGGCGCGACACTGCCGCAAAAGTAGCGCAATACCTTTCGGCGCGTGAAGAGCGTCAGTCTCTGCTGTTTTTTGCCGATGGATTTAATGGAGATGCTGAGCAGTTCTGTAATGTGCTTGCGCCTGGTTTGAATGTTATAGGCGGGCTTTCGAGCGGCGATTTGCATACAGGGAATACGTATCAGATGGCAGGCAACCAAACAGGCTCCGGCGCATTGGCTGCCGCTTTTCTGCGTGGCAATTTAAAGATCGGCGTGGGACATGCTCATGGTTGGGATCAGGTCGGGAAGCAGTTTCGCGTGACGCGTTCGCGCGGCTTCTGGCTGCGCACATTGGATGGTCGCCCTGCCTCTGAAACCTATGCCACCCTCTTCGGCTATCCTGCTCGTGATTGGGCGTTCCCGCCGTTGAATTATCTTGCGCGTCTCTATCCGCTTGGGGTGGAGCAAGGCGAAGACTTGATTGTGCGCGCCCCAATCCGCGTGGAAGCAGATGGCAGTTTCCGTATGAATGCCACGATTCGAGATGGTATTGACGCGTATTTATTGGTGGGTAGTCGCGTTGCCTGTGAGCGCGCCGCGCATGAAGCCGCGCAACAAGCCTTGTTGCAACTGGGTAATGCAAAACCGGTGTTTGCCCTTGTGCTGGTAGACATTGCGTGGCAGTTACTGCTAAAAGCGCAATCTGGCGTAGAGATCGCCGCAGTGCAGGATATTCTGGGGACAAAAATTCCCATTGCAGGCGGGTATACTTTGGGGCAGGTGGTTCCTATAGCGGGCGCAACTCCGAAGTTTTTGAACCAGCATATTGTTGTGATTACTTTTGGGGAAGATAGCTCGGAATAAAATCCAAAATGATTAAATGACGAAGCCCGACTCAACCGAGTCGGGCTTCTTGTTGTTTTGGATCAGATTAAGCGAGTATTTC
>JAIFKY010000113.1 GCA_020049345.1 Anaerolinea sp. | reverse complement strand
CAGTTGATGTTCAAATTGGAAGCCGCCACCACTGAACTTGTGCGAACAAAAACCTTTGAAGCCATTGCCACAGCCACCGGTGAAGCCATTCACTGGGTTGGCAATAAAGCCGCGCCAATTCCAGGCAGTGTCAAGCGCGTGCGCGAAGACCTTTTCTATATCCTTGCCCTTGCGGCACAACTAAATGAATCAGATGCAAAAAATGAACTGCTGATGGCCGCGGTTGAAACGATCAAGGAAGAGGCGGAGGCTAAAGGACTTGATCTGAAACAAGCCCTCGCTGAAATGTCTGCCATGAAGAAGAATCGCTTGCAGGCTTTGGTCAGCGTTGAATCGCTCATGGAAGATTTGGATATTGCCGAGAACAGCGCGGTGACAATCCTAAGCATCAAAGAAGGACTGATCGGCCCTGCGCGCCAGCGAAATGACGCGGTGGTGTCTTTGAGCGAAATGATCACAAATACGGTTGCTAACATGGGCTTGCCTGACGGCGTAGTGGAAATGGATTGGGCGCAAGACATGCCAAACGCCTTTGTAGATGCGCGGCAGGTTGAACAGGTCTTTAATAATTTGATCAAAAATTCATGGGAGGCAATGGCTCAAACGCCTGAACCAAAGATTTTTGTGAAAGGCTTGCGCGACGCCAACCCGAACTTTGTTTTGGTAACCGTAAAAGATACCGGACCCGGCATCCCTAAAGAGATACAGGAAAAAATTTGGGTTTCATTTTTTACAACGAAAGGTGGCAGCGGCGGTACAGGGCTTGGACTTTCTTCTGTGATGCAAATTGTAAATCAGCACGGCGGAAGTATTTCGCTGGAAAGTGCAGTTGGCAAAGGCGCAATGTTTTCGGTGCGCCTGCCCGTTGAAAAGAAAATATAAAACCTGTCAGGTTTAATTAAACAAAAAATTTTGGAGGATACATGACAACAGTTCTTTTGGTGGATGATGAGAAAATGATTCTGCGAAGCCTTGAAAAAACGCTCCTGCGCGCAGGCTTTGATGTGATCACCGCATCAGATTGTAAAAGCGGAAGCGAAACCTTCGCGCAAAACCTGGAAACGATCAACATTGCCGTGCTGGATTTAAACATGCCAAGTTTTGACGGCACACCCAAAACCGGCGCAGGCTTGGACCTGCTTGCAAATCTCAAAAAACAAAAATCATCCGTGCCGGTGATCATTCTCACGGCGTATGATGAAGTAACCAAGGCGAAGGAGGCTGTCTCTGGTGGCGCAAGCGCATTTTTCGTCAAGGGACGCGAGCAGGGGTTGGTTGAATTGATTCAAAAGACTTTGAACGTTTAACATTAAACTTTAAACGTCACTAATAAAAGAGGAACCATGACAAACGATATTCAACGACATGCAACATTATTGAAGGCCGCCGCGCGCGCAGCCAAGAACATCACCACCATTCTTGATCCGTATGAATTGCTTCAGCGCACAGTGGATATTATCTGTGATGAATTTGGGTTTTACTACGCGGGCGTATTTTTGCTGGATGACTTGAAGCAATATGCAGTCTTAAAAGCCGGTCGCGGCGAAGCAGGGCGCGAAATGATCAACGCCGGTCACAAACTCGCCATTGGCGGAAACTCAATGATCGGCGCATCCATTGCCAACCGTCAGGGACGCATTGCGCTCGACGTTGGGGCTGAAGCGGTTTTCTTTGAGAATCCGCACCTGCCCAAGACCCGCTCTGAGATGGCGCTTCCGCTCGTCGTAGGCGATGACGCCATCGGCGCGTTAACCGTTCAATCCACTGAAGAAGCAGCGTTTCATGATGAAGACATCGCCGCACTGCAAACAATGGCAGATCAACTGGCTATTGCAATTCAAAATTCCAACCTGCACCGCCAGGCAGAACGCCGTTCACGGTTGTTGAAAGCCGCCAACCGCGTGGGTCGGGAAGTCACATCCATCCTGGATTTGGAAAGTCTGCTGCCGCACACGGTGAATATTATTTGCGAAGCCTACGGACTTTATTACGCGGGCGTCTTCCTTGTAGATGATGCCGGCGAGTACGCCGTCCTTCGCTCTGGCTATGGCAAGGCAGGCAAGGCAATGGTTGCCGACGGTCATAAACTCAAGATCGGAACAGAATCAATGATCGGCGCGTGTATCGCCATGAACGAAGCGCGTATTGCGTTGGATGTTGGCGAAGAGCGCGTGCATTTCAAAAATCCGCATTTGCCGCATACCCGCTCTGAAATGGCGTTGCCCCTGATCTACGGTGGCAAAGCATTGGGCGCAGTCACCATTCAAAGTTCGGAAGAACGCGCTTTCAGCGAAGATGACATCACCACTTTGCTGACCATGGCAGAGCACCTCGCGGTTGCGATTAATAACGCGCGCTTGATCGAAGAACTCAAAGACGCGCACAATGAAATTTTGCGTAACAAAGTTTTTGAAGCGCTCACCACAGCCTCAACCGAAGCCATTCATTGGATTGGCAACAAGACCCTGCCCATTTCATTGACCATTGCCCGCCTGCGCGAAGAAATTGCCGAAGGCAAAGTTGACATTGATTCCCTGCGCGAAGACCTGGATATGATCGCCGAAAGCGCGGCGCAAATTACACAAGTCAAAGAGCAGTTGATCGGCGCCGTGCGCGAACAAAGACCGCGTGCCGTGCTGTTTGCCGATGTCCTGCAAACCGCCGCTCAACAGCGTGGCTTTTCTGAGAATATGTTGAGTGTCAAAGTTGATGAAGCCGCCGCGTACGTTATTGCAGACAGCACGCAACTCACGCGCGCGCTGGGTAATATTTTGCAAAATGCCGCAGAATCAGGCGCAAAATCTGTCAAAGTCAGCGTTCGCCCAACTGAAGAACGCGATATGCTGGAGATTGACATCGAAGACGACGGCGTTGGTATGGATGAGGATGTCATGCGTAAAGCATGGTCGCCTTTCTTCACCACACGCGGCGTGGAGCATCACGGCTTGGGCTTGCCGGCCACCATGCACGTCATCTCACAGGCTCAGGGACACATCACGCTTGTCAGTGAAGCGGGCAAAGGCACAATGGTTGCCATGTTCATGCCAAAGGGAGAGGCGAATCACGAAGCCATTGAAACCGGCAGTGTAAAGAATGTTTTATTGATTGACGATAACGACGACTGGGCAAAACTTTTTGTCGGTCTGCTCAAAGATACCAAAGTCAAATTAACCCAATCCACAGACCTGAAGAAATTCCCCGCCGCAGATCTGATCCTTGTGGATGAAAATATTGTCTCGGTTCCCCTAACCGAGGTGTTGTCTGCGCTTTCAAAAGCAGGCTTTGCCTCGAAGACAGTCATCCTCACTTCTGCCATTAACCCTGAACGCGTTACAAAATTCATGCGTGACGGTGTTAAAGATGTAACCTTGAAGCCTTATTCTGGCGGCGAGATCAGTGAGTTGTTGAAATAATCTCTAAACACTGTGTTACGTGCAGCGTGTTGATAAAACAGAACACGCTGCACGTAACGCGCAATATGCAACACTTAACAAAGGCAGTCCATGCTCCGTCCTCGTTGGCGTAAAGTTTTACATGATCTATGGGATAACAAAGCGCGCACATTGCTGGTGGTTTTTTCCATCGCAGTCGGCGTATTTTCGATTGGAGTAATCTCTGGCGCGTATCAGATCATCTCCAATGACATGAGTGTATCCTACGCGGCGAATCATCCAGCCAACGTTGAGATTCGCATGGAAAACTTCGATGAGGATATTCTTTCGACAGTTCGCAATGGGCAGGGTGTAGGCGAGGCAGAGGCGCGGCGCGTGATCAACTTCCGCGTGCAGAAGGAGGGCAGCGGTCAGTGGGTCTCGCTGGATGTGGTGGCGCTGGAAGACTTCGATAAGAACAAGGTCAATTTGCTGGTACCCGTTTCGGGCGCGGTTAGGGCGGATAAGAATGAAGTCCTCTTGGAGAAGGATGCGCTCAAAGAACTCGATGTCGCAGTGGGCGATGAATTGGTCTTTGAACTGCCTGATGGCTTGACCAAGAAGTTGAAGATTGTCGGCATTGTGCAGGATGTCAGCACAGGCGCAGGCGACTTTCTCGCTCCGCCCTTTGCCTATATCGACATGAAGACCATGCCGACCCTGCGTCAGCCCAAGTTATACAACCGTGTCTATGTGACCGTTGCAGAAGATCAGGAGAATATTGACCACATCCGCGAGGTAGGCGGAGACCTAACTGATAAATTGGAAAAGAACGGTGTGACCGTCATTCGCACCCGCTCCTCTGAAACACATAAACATCCGCTTGGAGATACGGTCAATGCCATCCTCGGCATTTTGCTGGCGCTTGGAATTTTGATCGTCTTCCTTTCAAGTTCGCTCATCGCAAATACCCTGAGCGCGTTGTTGAGTCAGCACCTGCGGCATATCGGTGTCATCAAGCTGGTGGGCGGCAGAAGAAACCAGGTCTTTTTCATGTACTTCACGCTCATCATGGCATTTGCCATCCTGGCTTTGTTGATCGCCGTTCCGTTGGGTGGTGTGGGCGCGTACAGATTATCATCATTTATTGCTGAGACCCTGCGTTTTAATTTGCTCGGTTATCGCATTGTGCCGCTGGCATTTCTTATTCAAATTTCGGTTGGACTACTGGTGCCGATTGTTGCGGGACTCGCGCCTGTCATCAGCGGATCGGGAATTACGGTTCTGCGCGCGCTCAGTGGCGATCTGGCTGGCGACGAGAATAAGCCGCACAAGCAGGGTGATCAGGAACATGTCTCGTGGGTAGATGCCCTTTTGCTGCGCCTGACTCACATGTTTTCTGCGCGCGGTATTCATTTTCCGCGCCCGTTCATTATCTCCCTGCGAAACACCTTTCGCCGCCGCGGACGTTTGATGTTGACCCTCTTCACCCTGACGATGGGTGGGGCGATCTTCATCGCAGTCTTCAATGTACGCGTTACCTTGCATGATTACATCGGCTCTATTCAAAATTATTTCCGCGCCGATGTGACGGTGGATTTTGATGAACCCTATCGCCTGCGTGAAGTGGAACAATTCGGATTGCAGGTGGAAGGCGTGCGGCAGGTGGAAGGCTGGCAGTACAGCAGCATCGAACTACTCAACCCAGATGGCACGGTTGCAGAAAATGCATTCGTCCTGGCGCCGCCTGCCGAAAGTGAGTTGGTCAACCCGTTTCTCACGGCAGGGCGCTGGATTCATAAAGATGACGTCCGCAAACTGGCAATCAGTGAAGCGGCGCTTGTTCCATTCCCAAACCTGAAACCTGGAGATTATCTGAAAATCAAGATCGACGGGCGCGAGGAGAACTGGGAGGTGGTCGGCATCTTCAAATTTGTTGACCAGCAAGGCGTTGTGGCATACGCGCCCTACGAATATATTTCGCAGATTTCAAACCTTGCCAACCAATCCTATTCATTCCGCGTGGTCACAGATCAGCATGACCGTGTTTATCAGGACATGATGGCAGAAAAGCTGGATGATTACTTCCGCCAAAGCGGGTTCAAGGTGCGAAAATCCGAATCAGGCTTATCTTCAATGGATACTGCTTCGGAGAGTTTGGATATTCTGGTGATTTTCCTGCTCATCATGGCAATCCTCACCGCCATTGTCGGAGCCATGGGTTTGACAGGTACGATGAGCATGAATGTCATGGAACGCACGCGCGAGATCGGAATCATGCGCTCCATCGGCGCTGATGACCGCGCTGTCATGCGGACGGTAATTGCTGAAGGTCTGGTAATTGGCTTTATTTCTTTTATTCTGGCAATCTTCCTATCCATCCCATTCACGTATGCGCTTTCAGATATTGTCAGTTCGGCAGTCTTTCAAACGCCGATTAAAGTAGTTTTTACATTTTTAGGCTATGCCATCTGGCTTGGATTGGTGCTTTTGCTTTCGGTGCTTGGTTCCATTTTGCCCGCCCGCAACGCAGCCCGTTTGACCATTCGCGAAGTATTGGCGTACGAATAAATTACGTCACACCTGCACTTGCGTGCTGGTGCAAGTGTTGCGAGGACGTTAGCCCGAAGCAATCCCCGCTAACGTTTGCTCCCTGGCACTGCCCGCAACGACATTTATAAAAAAGAAGGTAGATATGAAAAAAAATATTTTAAGTTTTATTGCATTGTTTACAGCCCTTGCGCTGATTCTTGTCGCTTGTGGAAATCAACCCACGGCAACCCCTGCAACTGTAGATGCAGTCTCGCCCAATCAAGTGGTGGCTGAGGGACGTCTTGAACCCATCCGCGGCGCGAACCTGTCTTTCCAGGCGCGCGGCGTGGTAGAGGAGGTGTTGGTTGGTGACGGGAACTCTGTCAAACAGGGAGATGTCCTTATCCGCCTCACCAATGCGGGCGGGGCTGAGGCGCAGGTTGTCATCGCCCAAAATGCCTACGATACCCTGCTTCGCAATGAAAGCGGTGACCGTGCCAAACTCTGGCAGGTTTACATGAACGCTCAAATTGCGCGCGGTAATGCCGAAAAGAAATGGGATGATTTAAATGTTGATGATATTGAAACCAACATCGAAGATGATAAAGCCATTGTGGAAGATCGCCAGCAGGACCTAAAAGACAGGCAGGAAGACTTCGATAAATACAAAGATCTTGAAGAAGATAACTACAAGCGCACGAATGCAGAAAATGCCCTCGAACAGGCGCAGGATGATTTGAACCGCGCCATACGCGAGTTGGAAAAAGACACCCGTGAACGTGATGAAGTGCGCGCTGCGTATGACGCCGCCCTCGCTATTGAAGCCGAAGCGAAGCACCAATATGAGATCAGCCTCGACGGACCAAATGCAGATCAACTTGCGCTTGCCAAAGCCAATCTTGATGCCGCAAAAGACACACTTTCCAATTACGTCATTACCGCGCCCTTCGACGGCATTGTGGCAGATGTCAACGTGAAAGTGGGTGAGCAGGTCACAGCCGAAACACGCGCCATCAGCATTGCAGATTTCAGCGCGTGGACGATTGAAACGACTGACATCACCGAACTTGAAGTGGTGAAATTAAGCGAGGGGCAAACTGTAAAAATTGTGCCAGACGCCCTGCCAGACTTGGCGATCAATGGCACAATTACAGAAATCAGCCAGGCATATACCCAACAAGGCGGCGATATTCTTTATACAGTACGCATCGCTGTTACAGATGCAGACCCACGTTTGAAATGGGGTATGACTGTGGAGACCACCTTCCAGTAAACACTCTATTTACCTGAACCTTTGGCGCATTTTATTATTAGAACACATGAGTGATTGAAAATTTATCTTTTTCGTGCAATAATAAAATTGCTCCGAGAAAGAGCAAAACTGGGGAAACCCGGTGGCGCAAAGTCATGGGTCTACCGCTGAACTGAGCCAGGACCGCCAGACTACCGATAAAAGCAAAACCGCCAAAAGACGGTGACGCAAAGTCAGGCATCTAAAACCAACGCGATTAGCGTGGTCAGGATTGACCGACTTCCGAAAGGTAAAATCAGGGAAACCTGATGGCGCAAAGTCATGGATCTAAAATCACCAAATATTTTTTCGTGATCAAGATCGCCAGACTACCGAAGAGCAAATCTTTTCACAGGGATGGCCGAACATTGGGTCATCCCTGTTTGATTTTATGGGTGGGGGCATGTCTTTTCATCTCCTCTGATTTCGATGTCTTTTTTTTGCAAATAAATTGCAATCATTTTTATGGTTTAAGTTTTGCCTCCATGCTATACTCGCCATATACAAAAGGAGATTTTATGCCTACACGGATCCTGATTGTGGACGACACCGAGTTAAATCTCAAAATGGTGAGCGCCATTCTTACAAAAGATGGCTATGAAGTAATTACCGCCCGAAATGGCTTTGAGGCGTTGGAGGTGATCAAGTTGACCCCTCCTGCGTTGGCTATTCTTGATGTCATGATGCCGGATATGGATGGCTACACACTTTGCCGGCGTCTTCGTCAAACACCAGCCACTGCGAAAATCCCGATCATTGTTTTGACTGCTTTAAGCGGCGTTGAAGACAAAATAAAAGCCTTTGATTCAGGCGCTGATGACTTTTTAGCAAAGCCATTTGAACCGCAGGAATTGCGAGCCAGGATCAAGGTTTTGTTGCGGAGGGTTTCAATACAGGAGCCTATTCAAACGAATACGGTCTCAGGAAAAGTGATTGCTGTATTTTCATTGCGCGGCGGGGTGGGCGTATCCATGCTTGCATCAAACCTGGCCGCATCGTTTTCGCAAATTTGGGGAACCCCAACCGCGTTGGTAGACCTTGCCTTTGTGAACGGGCAGAGCGCCCTGCTCCTCGATCTTCCCCTGCGTAATACCTGGGCTGATCTGGGACGCTCTCCGGCAAATGAAATGGATATTGATCTGATTAACTCTGTCATGCTTCGGCATGATGCTGGAGTGCATGTGCTTGCCTCTCCGCGCCGTCCGGAAGATGCGGAAGTGATCACCGCCGAGCATGTCCAGCGCGCAATTGAATTGCTCCGACCCCATTATCACTACATTGTTCTCGATTTGCCCCATGATTTTTTGCCAACAACCTTGATCGGATTGGATATGGCAGATCAGATCCTTCTTATGCTTTCTCCTGAAACTG
The DNA here is from genome assembly GCA_020049345.1 of Anaerolinea sp. Classification (GTDB taxonomy): domain Bacteria; phylum Chloroflexota; class Anaerolineae; order Anaerolineales; family Villigracilaceae; genus Villigracilis. The sequence continues at coordinate 3,650 of JAIFKY010000113.1, read as the reverse complement.
CGTCTGTCCGCTGTGCAGCAAATGCCTTGGGAACCTTCGAGCAGCTAAACTATCCTTCCGAGAGCACGACCCTGGTCTTGAATTGGCCCTTCAAGGGCAAGGGATTACCCCGCGCCGGAATTGAAGGCGCATTGAAAAAAGAATTAGGCGTAGTGATCCCCTATGCTGGCGATGTTGTGGTTGCATCAATTATGTATGGAAAGCCCTCCGCTTTGCAGATGCCGCTTGATCCACTAGGCGCGTTTCTGGAAGACCTTGCGTATTTATACAGCAAAGAAGAACATAAAAAAAATCCACCAGAAAATGTTGGCGAAGGATTCAAACGCGTTAAAGAGCGCGCGCAAGCCAGGCTGGAAAAGTCTTGATCGAAAAAGTAATCAACGAAAAATGTTGTCGGGAGAAAAAATGAAAAAGACTTTGGGTCTGAATATAAAAAATGGGCAGGGATTGGTTGAATATGCGCTATTGCTTGTCTTACTCGTTGTGGGCGTTATCCTGATTATGAGTTTGATGGGCGTTTCAATATCCGACCTGTATTGCAGTGCAGCAAATGCCATTGGCGGGGGAACCGCGTGCAATGAACAGAAAATATATTGTCAGGATAATTTCGATGGAGACCTGAGCGGGTGGCAGGCATCTGGAAATTTATCTCTGAAAAGCGGACAGTTATGTTTTGGCGACGGATTGCAGAGTATGAATAAATGCTCCATGAAACTGTCGCAATCTGATTATGTCATTAATATGAGTGATGTAAATCTTTCAAAAGGCAACGGCTACGGCGTATATTTCCGCACAACCGTAGACAAAAACGGACTGGACGGTTATGCCTTTCAATATGATCCAGGGTTGAAATCAGCCGCGTATCCAAATGGGGCCTTTGTTATTCGGCAATGGGTGGACGGGCGTGAAATTTGGAATCCGATTGCCATTGCACCCATGGGACCAGACGTATTTAATACTTCCCACGATTTTCAAATTGACGTCAAAGGCGATACGTTCACTGTTTTGATGGATGGGAATCAAGTTCTCACCGCCAAAGATGACGCCTACGCTTCAGGCGGCACAGCAGGGATTCGTTCCTGGGATAGTACCGCCGCCTGCATGGGCGATTTTTCAATTCTTGAAACACCGTAAACTGGAGCAGCCATGCAATTCGATGAATCACCCAACCTTGATCAATTCAAAGACGGTATGCCTAATGCCGCGCCCAACCCAGATGCAGGACGCAGAAAGTTTCGTATTGTATTGTTGATAACATTTATTGTTGTCACCCTGATCGGCTTGGCTCTCGTGCTAAAAGAAACCAATACTCTTGCCGCGCTTACAAGCACAGCCATTGTGCGCGGTCACGTGGTGGATGAAAACGGGCAGCCATTTAGCGGTGAGATATTTATTCTTGGCACAGATCTAAAAACACAAACTGACGCGAATGGAAATTTTGAATTGAACCGGGTTCCCTCTGGCGATCAGGTATTAATCGTCGCCGACCAATTAATAGGCCGCGACTTCTCCATTCAAGTGATTACCGCGACCACGCTTGAATTGGGCGAAATCCGTTTTGAGACCACAGCAATGCCGCCCCACTGAAATGTATTGTTTAATACAAAGCCGCCTCCCACATAAATGAAAATTGGGAGGCGGTTTATTGTTATAATTCCCATTATGACTAAATCTCCCCGTCCCCTTGACCCCGAAGCAAAACCTGATGACCGCGTAGACAATGCGCTTCGTCCCGAAAAATTAAACGACTTGATCGGGCAGGATCAGGTCAAGGAGAATTTGTCCATTCTCATTGCTGCGGCGCGCAAACGCGGCGAAGCGTTGGATCACGTCCTTTTTTATGGTCCCCCCGGATTGGGAAAGACAACCCTTGCGCATGTCCTTGCCAACGAAATGGAAGTCAATGTCAAAGTGACGGCAGGCCCTGTGATCGAACGCGCAGGCGATCTCGCCGCCATCCTCACCAACCTGCGGGCTGGGGATGTGTTATTCATTGACGAAGTCCACCGCCTCGGCAGAGCCGTTGAAGAAGTTTTGTACCCAGCCATGGAAGATTTTGCATTGGATATTGTAATTGGCAAAGGTCCTTCGGCGCGTTCCATTCGGCTGAAATTACCGCGCTTTACTATTGTCGGCGCAACTACCCGCCTGGCATTGGTCACAGCCCCGTTGCGGGCGCGGTTTGGCGCGGTCTATCGTCTCGACTATTATGATCTTAACGCGATGCAGGCAATTGTCACACGCGCCGCAAGGATGCTGAAAGTGGATGCAGAGCAAGACGGCGTCACAGAAATGGCGCGTCGCGCGCGTGGCACGCCGCGTGTGGCGTTGCGCCTGTTGCGCCGCGTGCGAGATTTTGCCCAAGTCCGCGCAGATGGGGTTATTACAAAAAATGTTGCCAAAGAAGCATTGGATTTATTACAAGTTGATCCTCTTGGGCTTGACGACGTTGATCGCCGTGTGCTAAAAACCATCATCGAAAAATACAACGGCGGGCCCGTTGGACTGAACACAATTGCGGCATCCATCAGCGAAGAACAGGATACCATCATGGATGTGGTTGAGCCATACCTCTTACAACTGGGCTTCCTTGATCGCACGCCACAGGGGCGCGTTGCCACCAAGTCTGCTTATGAACATCTGGGATATGCCTACACGGAACAGGGTCAGGCAAGGTTGCTTTAGTGATGGGTGAGGAATAACCGTTCCACTTTACATAATGGGGGATAACCAAAAAATGCCCCTTGACTCATGTCTCTTTTTTTTGTATGATGTCTTTACTGTTGTGTAAATTACTGAACAATCGTACAAAAAATTACAGGAGAGAGAGTTATGTCCCATATTAAGTTGAGTTGGCGTAACATCATCATCGCGGCAACCCTGCCCGCCGTGATGGAAGTTATCTGGCAGTTGTACAACACCTACGTGCCAGTCTTTTTGCAGGCGGGGAATCCCGCCTTCACCGAAGCGGGAGAAACTGCCGTCGGCTTTGGACTCGGTCCTGCGCTGACGGGGTTCATCCTCGTCTTCGACAACATTGCGGGTTTGTTCATCAGCCCCCTTGTCGGCGCGTGGAGCGATAGCCTGCGTACCAAATGGGGACGTCGTATGCCGTTTGTCCTATTTGGTGTGCCGGTGGCAGTGGCGGCATTTATCGTTATTCCTCTCATCCCAATGGCGATTAAACCCGAACTCAACGGACAGACTGGGCAACTGACAGGGCTGTTGATTCCGTTTATCCTCTCGCTGGTGGTTGTGCTGATTGCATTTGCCATTGTCCGCCCGATTGCGGATGTGTTGATGTTTGACATCACCCCGTCCGAACATCGCACCACTGCCAACGGAATTGCTGGCGCGATTGCTGGATTTTTGGTGGTGCTGACGGCTTTGGGCGGCGCGGCGCTTTACGATGTGTACGGTCCGCTTCCCTTCTGGATTGCGGCTGGACTTGCCCTCGTCATTCTTCTCCTTACCTGGGCTTGGGTCAAGGAACCCGAAGAACTTGCCAGCGCAAAGGAATTGGCAGGTGAGCCGTTCAACCTGAAAGGGATTGTCAACTTTTTACGCGGACTTCCCAAAGAACACGCTCGCAGTTTGGGATTTTTGCTCCTGAGTAATTTACTTTCCTATATCGCCCTCGCTCAGATGCA
>JAIFKY010000042.1 GCA_020049345.1 Anaerolinea sp. | reverse complement strand
CAGTGTCGTTCTGAGCGGAGCGAAGAACCTCTACAATTGTCCCAGAGACCCTTCGCTGTCGCTCACGTTGTCCCGATGCTCTTTCGGGAGGCAATCATGGTTAGGTGCGTAAGGTGAGTTAAGTAAATCACCTTACGAAGACGCTTACGGCGAAGCAGGCTTCGTAAATTTAGCGCGGAGATTTATCTCCACGTGGATAATGCGTTTGTGGAAGGTGAGTGAATAAAATTTGCACAAGAAGTTGGCAGGGGCTTTTGGTTGTGAGCCATGTCAAGATGGTATCATACCCCATCTTAATTTTTCGCAAGGATATTTAATGGCTTCTCAAATTGACAGGACTCCTGAAGAACGCCGCGACCCATACGCGGCTTTGCGTTTTCTCGACTTTCGTTTACTGCTCACGGGGCGTTTCATCACCTCTTTTGGAAATGAAATGCTTTCATTTGCCATTGCCTGGGAATTATGGCTGCGGACGCACAGCGCGTTTGCCCTGGGCATGGTTGGGTTGGTACAGGTCGTTCCGGTTATTGTGTTGTCATTGCCTGCCGGCCATGTGGCTGATCAATACAACCGCAGACGCATCGTGTTGATCACGCAACTGTTAACAGGGTTATGCGCCTTGGGACTGGCATATCTTTCATTTACGCAAGGGGCGTTGGTTTTCGTGTATTTATGTTTGTTCGGTATCGGAGTTGCGCGCGCATTCAATGACCCCGCATCGTCCACGCTGGTGCCAGAGACTGTGCCTCCGCATCTTTTTTCCAGCGCGGCAACGTGGAACAGCAGCACATGGCACATCGCTTCCATTGTTGGACCAGCTGTCGCCGGACTTGTCGTAGCGTTTTCTGGTAACGTTACCCTTATTTATGTGTTTGATGCAGTAGGCGCGATCATCTTTACGGTTTTGTTGAGCATGATCAAAGGCAGGCAATTGCCGCTCGCGGCCAAATCTGCCACCTGGTCGTCGTTGACCGAAGGCTTTAGATTTATGCGCGACACAAAGGTGATTCTTGCCGCCATCACATTGGATATGTTCGCCGTTTTATTCGGCGGCGCGGTGGCCTTGCTCCCAATTTACGCCACCGATATTTTGCATGTCGGCCCGCAAGGCATGGGCGTGATGCGTGCCGCGCCCTCCATCGGAGCCGTGTTGATGGCTTTTCTAATTGCCCATCTCCCGCCGATGAAAAACGCCGGACGGACTTTGCTGTGGGCTGTGGCGGGCTTCGGAGCATTTACCATTGTCTTTGGGCTTTCAACCTGGTTCTGGCTCTCGGTGTTGATGCTTGCGCTCCTGGGCGCACTCGATAACGTCAGCGTGGTCATTCGCGGCACATTGCTTCTCACGCATACACCCGATGAAATGCGCGGACGAATCTCCGGCGTGAACAGTATTTTTATTGGCATCTCAAATGAGTTGGGAAGTTTTGAATCAGGTTTCGCCGCCGCGTTATTTGGACCCGTCATCGCGGTAGTTGCAGGCGGCATCGGAACCATTTTGGTTGTGTTGACCGTTGCAAAATTCTGGCCCGAAATGCGTAACTTGAAAACGCTCGATGTACCTAAAATAATTTCTGAGGTTAATTAGTCAGAAAGCATTCACCACGGAGATCACAGAGAAACCCTTTTGAAAATCTCCGTGGACTCTGTGCGCTGTGGTAAAGTTTTACAAGTCAATTAATCATCTAATCTTTTTAGAGGTGTCCCGTGCTGAACAACCGTCAACTCGCTGATACGTTTACCCTGATCGCCAATTTATCTGAAATTAAGGGCGAAGTCATTTATGTCATTCTTGCTTATCGCAAGGCTTCCGAAAATTTAATGTCTCTCGGACGCGAAGCCAGCGAATATTGGAAAGAAGGCAAGTTAAGAGAAATTCCTGGTGTGGGCAAAGCCATTGCCGAAAAAATAGATGAACTGCTCACCACAGGCAAACTTGAGTTTTTGGAAAAACTTAAACTTGAAGTCCCGGCCAGTTTGGCTGATTGGCTGCAAGTGCCCGGACTTGGACCTAAAAAGATCGCGTTGATCTGGAGGACATTAAATATCACCGCTCTGACTCAACTGGAAACTGCCGCAAAAAACGGACAGATTCGCGACCTTCCTGGCATGGGCGCAAAATCTGAGGCTGCCATTTTGGAAGGGATCGCCTCACTCGCGCGGCGATCTGGAAGAATTCCGCTAGGCCGGGCATATCCGCTGGCGCAGGCGATTATTGCCACACTCAAACGGGTGGATGGAGTCGTCGCAGCAGAATCCGCTGGCAGCTTGAGAAGGATGCGTTCCACCGTCGGCGATTTGGATATTTTGGTGGCGTCCAAAGATTCATCGGCTGTGATGGATGCATTCATCAATCTGCCGGGTGTGAGCCGTGTGCTTGGCAAAGGCGAAACCAAAGCCAGCATTGAGTTTGCCGACGGCGTGCGCGCGCAAGTTTGGGTGCATCCGCCTGAAAAATTTGGCACCGCCTTGCAATATGCGACGGGCTCGAAAGATCATAACGTGCAGTTGAGACAGATTGCGCTTGCAAAGGGATTGTCGCTGTCAGAACATTCGCTGACTAAAATAGACCCTTCGACAGGCTCAGGGCGAGGCGGCAAAGACGAAATCCTTTGCGCCACTGAAGAGGAAGTTTATGAAATGCTTGGCTTGCCGTGGATTCCGCCCGAACTGCGCGAAGGTCGCGGAGAGGTGGCGGCCGCGAAGGCGGGCAAACTTCCAAAGTTGATCGAAGTGAAAGACATTAAAGCAGATTTGCAAACACACTCCACCTGGAGCGATGGAAAATTATCCATGCTCGAAATGGCTCAAGCCGCCGCAAGACGCGGTATGAAAGTGATTGCATTCACCGATCATTCTGCCAGCCTTGGTGTGACAGGCGGTATGAAAATGGAAGATCACAAACGGCAAGCGGATGAGATCAAAACAATTCAGGCGCAACTTGGCGGAAAGATTTTGGTTCTACACGCCAGTGAGGTTGAGATCAAAGCCGATGGCACGCTGGATTATCCCGATGAATTTCTTGCCACGCTTGATCTTGTGGTTGCATCCATGCATACGGGTTTGCGCCAGCCGCGTGAGAAGGTCACGCAGCGCATGATCAATGCAATCCGCAACCCGCATGTGGATATAATCGGGCACCCGACGGGGCGTTTGATTCCCGACCGCGAAGGCGCAGATTTGGATATGGAAGCCGTGCTCAACGCCGCCGCTGAAACAGGCGTGGCATTGGAGATCAACGCCCATCCATCGCGTCTTGACCTGGATGACATGTATGCGCGCCGCGCAAAAGAGTTGGGCATTCCGATCAGCATCAATACTGATTCGCACTCTGAAGCGGATTTTGATATGTTATTCTATGGCGTTGCTGTTGCAAGGCGCGCGTGGTTGACGAAAGAGGATGTGATTAATGCATGGTCAACGAAGAAGTTGTTGAGTTGGTTGAAGAAACGCGGCGCGGCGGCTTAGTTTTCAGTTTTTGAATGGCGCAGACCAAATTTCAAAATGCTTATTTTCTAAATTAGAATAGGTCTCTTGCAGAAAACACATAAGTAAAAGACTTTTCATCGCAGAGGTTGTCATTGGTTTTCTCCGTGACCTCTGCGCGCTCTGTGGTAAAACTGCATAACATCAATTAATAAAAAATGCTATTATGCTTTTTTTGAATTGGAGGCAAAATGACAGAAGGTTCGATATCGGCAGGGGAAGTTCGTTTTTTTAGCGGAAGTTCAAATCCGCAATTGGCAGGCAAGATTGCGGCGCAGTTGGGCGTGCCGTTGGACGGCACTCATATTACGCGCTTCAGCAACGATAACCTGTACATTCAACTGGATGCCAGCGTGCGCTATCGCCGCGTGTATATTGTGCAATCGCTTTCGCAGCCGGTTAATGATCACTTGATGGAATTGTTAATGATGATCGATATTGCGCGCAGTGCGGCTGCATCTGAAGTACATGCCATCATCCCTTATTATTCCTTTGGACGTTCGGATAAAAAAGATGCGCCGCGTATTTCGATCACAGCCCGCCTGGTTGCAGATTTGTTGAAGACAGCCGGCGCCACGCATGTGATGAGCATGATGTTCCATTCGCCGCAGGTGCATGGTTTCTTTGGCATCCCCACTGATCCGCTAAGCAGTAACCTGGTGATCAAAGATTACCTTTCAAAACTTGATTTGAAAGACTCCATAATTGTCGCGCCTGATATGGGGCAGGCTAAATCTGCGGCGCGCTTTGCGAAGACTCTAAATCTGCCGGTTGCCGCCGGAAATAAAGAACGTGTTTCAGATACAAAAGTGATCATCAGCGGGCTGGTTGGCAACCAGGTACAAGGACTTAAACACGCCTTGATCTATGATGATGAAATTGCCACAGGCGGTTCCATTATGGAATTAAGCCGCGTGTTGATTGGCGAAGGGATTGAAGATATTCGTGTCATTTGCACGCACGGCGTTTTTAGCCACAATGGACTCGAACGGCTGGCGGTTGTTCCCCACATCAAAGAGATCATCACCACAGATACAGTTCACATCCCGCCTGAAAAAATGAATCCAAAATTGACGGTGCTTTCTGTTGCGCCAGTCTTTGCGGATGCCATTCACCACAATATTAACCGCGAGTCGTTGAGCGATCTGTTTGTCTTTGGCGAGTAATGCCCCGCTTGATGAAAGATAAGTTGTTGATAAGACTTGTTTCCCTCCGCGTCAAAAGAATGTATAATTTTATTATATTAAGGAGGCACATATGATAAACAAAACGATGCAAGATGCAATAAATGACCAGATCAACAGAGAGTTGTATTCTTCTTACCTATATCTCTCAATGGCTGCATACTTTGAAGACAAGAATTTATCCGGTTTTGCCCATTGGATGCGCGTACAGGAGGCTGAAGAACGCCAACATGCCATGAAGTTTTATGACTTCATTGTGGAACGCGGCGGCAAGGTAACCCTCAAAGCCATTGATGCGCCAAAAACCGAATGGAAGTCAACCCTGGAGGTTGCCGAGGAAGTTGTCGCGCACGAGGCTTTTATCACCGCTTCAATTTACACCCTGTATGAAACCGCCTTGAAAGAGAAGGATTATCCCGCGCAGATTATGCTGCAATGGTTCATCTCAGAGCAGGTGGAAGAAGAGAAGAATGCCGCTGAAGTTGTGGCAAACTTGAAGTTGATTGAAGAACGCGGCACAGCCGTTTTGGTGCTTGATCATCAACTGGCAAAACGCGCCGCCGGATAAGTCGAAAGAGATTTAGCCACAGAGATCACAGAGAAGGTTTTTTAATCTCGGTGATCTCTGTGGTAAAAGTTTTCCTTGCTTTTTGTAAAGGATTTTATTTTTTAATGCCTAAAGGCGAAGTGTCTTTAGGGTCTTTTTTTATTTTAGGAGAGCCCCCATGGATATTACAATTCGCCGCGCCACGCAGGAAGATAAAGCCGACTGGGTTCGGATGCGTAAGGGCATTTGGCCCGATTGGACTGATGAATATTTGGTTATTAATATGGATGAAACCCTTTCCAGCGATAATGATTTTGTCATCTTCGCCTGTGATGGAGATCGTCCAATTGGTTTGACAGAAGCGAGCATAAAAGACCATGCAGAAGGGTGCGAGACCAACCCCGTTGGCTATCTTGAAGGGTGGTTCGTTCAGGAAGAGTATCGCGGGAAAGGTATTGTGGGCATTATGACTCAAGCCGCCGAAGATTGGATCCGCGGGAAGGGCTGTACCGAAGTGGCTTCGGATACCTGGCTCGAAAACGAATCCAGCATCCGCGCGCATGTGAAGATGGGGTATGCCGAAGTGGAGCGTCTGGTGCATTTCGTGAAAAAGTTATCCTGATGTGCGGGGCTTGGTTGGGGGCGAAAAATGCAAAATAGACACAAATGCTGGGGAGTAGGATCATGCTGGGGTTGGCGTTGAGGCGCAGTTCCGAAAATCCCAGATGTGAATAGGAGGGAATTTATCTTATTTTCCCGTTGTAATTATCTTGCAATACGAATATGGGTTGGCTTATTTGCAATTAAGTTTGTATAATGGTCTTTATTGTCTTTTGTGCATTATGGCGCAGAAGGTTTTGTTATGAGTATTCGGCTCAAAGTTATCCTGCCTTATTTATTTTTGACCATAATCGTATCTGTGATTGGGGTCTATGTGGTCACGCGCCTTGTGTCGAATACCATTCAAGAGCGGTTGACCAATCAACTTTTGGAGGCCGGGCGCGTTGTTTCAGATAGTTTTGTGCGCCAGGAAGTTCGGCATGTTGAAACTGCGCGGATTATTGCCTACACTACCGGATTGGCCGATGCGCTTGCCAGCGAAGACCGTGAAACCGCGTTGACTTTGGCAGAGCCGGTTTTTGCAGGATTAGGGGTTGAGAATTTGATTCTGGTTTCGTCTCAGGGAAATGAACTTGTTCACTTAATATTGGATGAAAAGGGCAGGACGCAGCGGGTCGATCAGGATACCGGCGCGGCCAATTCACCGATTGTTGCGCCATTTTTGGCCAACCGAAATTTTGAAGAACCTCCGCGCCGCGCTTTGGGCGTTAATTTGGTGAACGATGGAACCTATTACTATACGTCCATTCCTGTTTCTGCCGAAGGCAGGTTCTCAGGCGTGGTGGTGGTGGGCACATCCATTCGGAATATTCTCCCATTTTTGAAAAGCACGGCTCTGGCAGATATTATTATTTATGGCGGCGATGGGCAAGCCATTGGCACCACTCTCGGCGTGTCCGACCAAAATACGTTAAATCTTATTTCGATTCCAAAAACGGAATATCAGCAGATTATTGTTTCAAAAGATATTGTAACGGGGAATAATATTTCAGTGGATGGGCGTTCCTTTAGCATTGCGCGCGGTCCTTTGCAGGTGGGCAATGATCGCATTGGCGTATTTGCTGTAGCCCTGCCGTTGGATTTTGTGATCAAATCTGGTGCGGATAGCCGAACTACGTATGTAATTTTGTTTACCATCGTTTTCTTTTTCGTGCTTGTGATTGGTTTTGTGGTCTCGCGGCTGATTATTAATCCGCTGTACTCGCTTGTGAATACCTCACAAGCCATTGCCGGCGGCGATCTTGAACAGCGCACGGGTATCCGCTCGAATGATGAGATCGGCACGCTTGCCCACACCTTTGACGAGATGACTTCGCGCTTGCAGGAGCATACGCTCGAACTGGAACGGATGAATCAAGTCCTGAGAAATATTGACAAGACGAAGACCAACTTTATTCAAATTTCGGCGCACGAGTTGCGTACTCCGCTGACATTGATCATGGGATATTCGCAAATGCTCGAACAGGATACAAAAGATAATCCTGAACTATTGGCTATGGCGCAGGGTATTCTGGACGGTTCAGAGCGCATGACTGATATTGTGGACAGTATGTTGGATGTTTCGCGTATTGATAGTAATACGCTGTTCCTTAGAAAAACCGGTCTGCGCATTGACCTGTTGATTAAGAAAGTTAACAAGGGATTTGAGAAGGCATTTGAAGAACGCAATATTTCAATGAATATGGACGGACTTCGAGATTTGCCGCTTGTGCCTGCCGACCCCGATTTGCTTTTAAAGGTGTTTCATAACGTTATTATGAACGCGATCAAATTCACGCCTGACGGAGGAGCGATCACCATCAGCGGGCGATATTTGAATGGAAACGAACCGCCGCAAGTGGAAGTTGCCATCCGCGACACCGGAATTGGTATTGAGCCCGCCCTGCAAAAACTGATCTTTGAGAAATTTAATCAGACAGGCGATGTGCTTTTACATTCATCCGGCAAGACCAAATTTAAGGGCGGCGGACCCGGACTTGGCTTGGCAATTGCGCGCGGCATTGTGGAAGCGCATGGTGGAAAGATTTGGGTGGAGAGTCAGGGGTATAATGAAGAAGTACTTCCGGGAAGTACGTTCTTTGTTTCTTTACCTGTTGAGAAACAAATGGAGACAAGCACATGATAACCTCCACCCGTGAACGACGTGATTGGACTTTGCTAATTTTTATCATTCCCATTGGCGTTATTTTAATGCTGATTGCGGGACAGGTTGCGATTCGCCTTGTTCCGATTTGGAGCGTGGATGCGGGGATGCAATCCAAACTTGATCCGAGTAATCTTCCAAAACAACAAAGCGGTCTTGTGCAACCCGTATTGCCCGCGATTCTAACTCCGCTGGGCTGGTTCGATACCTTTCTTACGCCCGGCGCCGGTTCTGAGGATCAAAATGTTGCTTTTCCGGCATTTGTTGTATTTGAACCAAGCGCCACGCCTGCGTTTACATCTTCTCCGCCGCCAACGGTGGTTACGCCATCTCCCATCATTCCTGTAACTGGTACTTCATCGCCAACCGTGGTCGTAACACCGTCTGCCAGCGGCACCCCGAAACCTCCAGTAAATGAAGAAACGCCCATACCGCCAACGATAGTTACGACACCACCGACAGTTGTGCCTCCGCCAATTGTTGACCCTCCCGTTGTACCTCCTATCGTTGTTGTACCGCCTCCAGAAGGGATTAATATTGGCCCAGGAGACAACAAATTTGTGGATAACATTCATTGGCTTGTCATAGATCTTGGCTTGACCCCGATTGTCGTGAGCGGAGACACGAATTACGATATAGTGTATTACGAAATAAGTGGCTGCGCCGGAATTTGTATGGATGAAGTAGTCATTGGGATTTCGAATGACTCAAACGGAATTTCCAACTTTACAGTATTTTACTGGGGCAACAGCGCTGCAGATATGAATTCAAATGTTGGTGTGGTATCTCAAACTGACGGAGAAACTGATAATCAACCGATTGTAACATCTGTTCTTTACGGAGATCCCTACCAAACTGGCATTGCCATTGATGTGGATAATTCCCTCCTCAGCGAGCCGCCTCTAGGTTCGTATCGGTATATAGTAATTACGTCGCCAACGGTAGGGGATGGCTTGGAATTAGACGCCGTTCAGGTGATTGAATTACCGAATCCATTAATAGCTGGCGCGTCAATTACAGCCGTGGATGGTCAATCCGCTTCGCCGGCTGCTGTTTCAACGGCTGAAGAAGTCCCGATTGTTGATCCAGTGGTGGATCAAGTCTCAGGTGATCCAGTGGTGGAAGAAGCGCCGGCTGAGTCAGTTGTGGAAGCCCCAGCTGAACCAGTGGTAGAGGTTGAAGCTCCAGTTGAACCTGCGGCAGAAGCGGAAGTTCCGGCTGAACCAGCGGATACAGCGCCCGCCGAGCCAGTGGTGGAAGAAGTTATTCCACCAGTCTCTCCATAAACATGAAGCGAGACCGAATTACTCGGTCTCGCTTTTTTTTCAAACTGTGCGGTAAGCGCGTGTTTTGTTGTATACTGACAAAAAATAAAATTGGAGTTTCCACCATGAGTAAATTGACCACAGAAAAATATCTTGTTCGGGCATTGTTGGACGACGGAGCAATGTCAAAATCACTTTTTGAGGAGGAATTGCAGAATCAAATAGATGAGTTCTTGAAATCCAAGCAGGAAGATCAGGATGATTTTTTCTTCGCAATTACCGAGAGTAATAATCAGGTTGCCATGCTTTTGATTGATGGGGATGACAAAGTCCACGTTAACGAGGAAGCCCGCGCCGTGTTGAAAATATTTTGGCAGAAATCAGTTTATGAAGATAACATCCTGCTGCTGCTCCCGCAAATGGTGGAGGAGTTGAACGAAGGTTATTATTTTGTAACTGGGGTTAAGGCGCAAAGCGAGTCGGACTAAATCCATTTCCAACGAGGCTGTTATGATCTCTTTTGAGATTGACATGACCACGGTTTTGATTTTTCTATTTTTTGGAAACCTGGTCACCGCTGGCTTGCTGGCTATTTATTCCGGCGAATCTATTTCTCATCACGCGCATCGCCAATTTTTGGCGGGTAAGCTGCTTCAAAGCATATCCTGGCTGCTCCTTGCCATGCGCGGCAAAATTCCAGATGTGCTTTCTGCGCATGTGGGGAACTCATTACTACTGGCTGGTTTTGCGCTGGAGGCTCTGGCATTAATTTCAGTGGAAAAGCCGAGAAAACAATGGGAAACTTATTATGCGATAGTTGTTGCTGTTTTTATTTTTGTTTTTTGGGGATTTGCAAGACAGCCCAATGAGTATGTATACATATCTTCCACCTTCGCGGCCGTTATCTTTCTTTCTGTGACGACCTTTTTTCTACGTGATTCAAAAAAATCCACTTTACGATATTCACTTAGCGTAATTTATACAGTTTCTTGTTTGATTCTGTTGGTTCGCAGTATGAACGCTTTTCTGCACGCAGATTACAAATTGATGTCCAGTGAATTTTCCCAGAACCTGACCTTTATATCGACATACTTTCTTATGATTATTAGCGGAAGCAGTTTTTTGTTGCTGCAACGCGAGCGCACCGATGAATTATTAAGGGTTGTCAACCAGGAACTCGATCAACTGGCGCACATTGACGGCCTGACAAGCCTGGCTAACCGGCGTAAGTTTAGCGAAAATCTAACTTATGGCATTTTGGAAAGCCGCCGCCGTGTCGAGCCGCTGGCGCTCATCATGGCAGATATTGATTTTTTCAAGAAATACAATGATCACTATGGGCATATTTACGGGGATAGGTGTCTGGTTCAAGTGGCACAAGAGTTGAAACGGCATTGTCAGCGCGGAACAGACCTGATAGCCCGTTACGGTGGGGAAGAGTTTGCGATTGTCCTGATAAATACGGATATTACTGAAGCCTGCCGAATTGCTGAAGCGATTCGCAAGGGCGTTCATGACCTGACCATTCCACATGCCGGTTCAGATGTGAGCGATTGTGTTACGTTGAGTCTGGGCGTATTTTCGGCGATCCCCGACTCGGATGAACATGATTATGACTGGTACATTATCGAATCTGACCGCCGTTTATATGATGCCAAGCGCGCAGGGCGAAACCAGTGTGTTTGTGCGTAAAAGTTTCTCGTGCGGACATGTGACTCGCAACGCAAGCCTTTCGCTGATGTGTGTCTGTTTTCTGGCTACACAATCTCGTCAAGTTGATCTAAAATTTTCGTGGAAAGGAATACTCAATGAAGACTATTTATGTTGATGGCGTTCCCGATGATTTACACAAACGACTTCGGCAACTTGCTCATGTCAATCATCGTTCTTTGAGCGCACAGGTGATTTTCATGCTTTCCATGTCAACTGGTGATGGAGAACGCCGCAATCAACAAGCCAACATTCTAGATTCGATTCGAAGCAGACGATTCAAGATTCCCTCAAATGCGGTTTCTACTCTTGAATTGTTGCGAGAGGATCGTGGACGATAGATTGTTTCGGCAGACTAAAGTCCTGCCTCAGTTCGTGGAAGTTGCCACCCAAGAGGGCGCTTTGTATTTATAACAATGACACAATGAGATTTAATTTTCGAATGTGTTTTTGTTTTCTAATTTCACATTCCCAGATTCTAATTACTTTCCACCCATCACTTCTTAATTTCTTTGTCACAAGATTGTCCCTTTTTTGGTTTTTGGATATTTTCTCTCTCCAGTATTCATCATTCGCCCCAGGTTTGCGTTCTCTACAACTATGACCATGCCAATAACAACCGTCAACAAATACTATTAGTTTTTGTTTTGGAAATACAAAATCTGGTCTTCCTGTAAGATTAAAGTTTCGCCGCCACCCTGAAATTTTGTGGGACTTAAATATATTTATCAAGGCAATCTCTGTGGATTTATTGCCTTTAGAACGAACTGCGCTCATGACTTGTGAACGTTTTTCTTTGCTAAAAACATCCGTCATAAAATTACCCAGTTATCATCTCGATAAAAATAGTTTTTTGGAAGGTTTCCAGTCTTTTGCAATAGCGTCTGCTTTTTCAAGCCAACGGCGAATTCGTTGTTCGGGCTTTACCGATTCTTCCCAATATTCTATAAATAGAGCATCGTCCATTCTTAATGCGGCTTCGCGCATTTCGTTTTCAATAAGTCTCAGCGCGCGTTCAATGTAAAGACCACCCTCGTCATCATTTTCTGGATTTGCCACACTTCCAGCAGAGAAAAGGTCGCGCGCTTGGTGGGCGATAACTCCATGATATGTCAGCAAATACAAAACAACGTCGTCGTATTTATTTCGAGAACGTCCTGAAGCGACAATACTGGGACAGAGTAAAACTGCTTCGGCTCGAAGACGTTTTTTCTCTTCCGCCGAAAGGCTCGTATAAAGCCGCGCTTGAATAGGCAGGGTGTGCTCAGCATCAGGCGTATCTTCTAACCACCACAATCTTTCGCCCTCGTTTAGACGGGATCT
>JAIFKY010000222.1 GCA_020049345.1 Anaerolinea sp. | reverse complement strand
TCTCATCGTTGACGTTCAATCCCTCTCGGGTGAAATAAGGCTTGAGGCGGGCTGCCAAGTCATCGATGGTAAAGAGGCGGATATGCGTCGCGTTGAAATGATCCAGTTTTTGAAAATTAATCGCGGCGGGAGATGGAGTCAACGAGTCAATCGAAAAACGTTCGACCATTTGCTCCACGGTCATTACGTCATCTTCAGCCACGCCCCACCCCATCAACGCCGACCAGTTCAAAACGCCTTCGGGCGTGAAACCCAACTCCTGTAAATCTTTAACAAAAATCGAATGTCCGTCTTTGATCGCGTCTACGGCATCGCGTTTGCTCATTTTGCCTTTGCCGCTTGGTTTTAGGAAAACCGAAAGATGGATCCAAATCGGTTCATCCCAGCCAAAGGCGCGCACAATATTTACATGCAAGGGGAATGTGCCCAGCCATTCCGAACTGCGTATGACATGCGTGATACCCATCTCGTGATCGTCTACGATTGCGGCGAGATGATAGGTGGGCAAACCGTCTGTTTTGAGAAGCACATAATCATTGAGCTGGCTGTTTTCAGTTTTTATATCTCCGCGCAAATGGTCGTGAGCAATCGTTATGCCTTCGCGCGGCATCTTGAAGCGGATAATGTACTTCTCACCATTTGCCACACGGCGCGCGGCTTCATCGGGGGCAAGCATTCGGCATGTGCCATCATAGTGCGGATTCTCTTTGCGCTTTTGCTGTTCCTGTCTTACAGTTTCCAATCTTTCAGGCGTGCAAAAGCAAGGATAGGCATGTCCGCTGTTTACAAGCGTTTTTGCGTGAGCATGATAAAGTTCGCGGCGTTCAGTTTGGCGATAGGGACCATACGGTCCACCAACGTCGGGACCTTCATCGTAATTCAGCCCCAGCCAATGCAACCCATCCATGATCTCCTGTTCGGCGCCAGGCACGGTGCGAGAGACATCGGTATCTTCAATACGCAGGATGAATTGTCCGCCGGTTTTCTTTGCAAGCAGATAGCAATACAACGCAGTGCGTGCAGTGCCAAGGTGCATGTGTCCTGTTGGCGAGGGGGCGATACGAGTACGTGCGGGTTTGATGGACAAGAGAAGTTACTCCTTGAAGGATGGTTTACGTAATTGGTAATTGGTAATTGGTAATTGGTAATTGGTAATTGGTCTTGCTAAAATTCCATTTGATTATGCCGCATGGCAACGCTTTCGACCAGACCGATGCCAAGCATAAGTGCGGTAAGTCCACTGCCGCCATAACTGACAAACGGAAGCGGCAAACCAGAAACGGGCAACACGTTCAGGTTCATCCCAATGTTAACCGCCGCCTGAAAAAAGATGAGCGTTGCCATGCCAAAACTTATCATTGCCCCTGCAACATCGTGGGATTTTTGCCCTGCACGGATGCAGCGCCAAATAATAACGGCAAGTGTCAGGATGATTAGCGCTCCACCAACAGCGCCGAACTCTTCAGAAGTTGCCGCAAAAATAAAGTCGGTGTGGCGTACCTTCAAAAAGCGCAATTGGGTTTGCGATCCCTGTCCATATCCTTTCCCAAATATTCCGCCTGATCCAATTGCTATCAAGGCTTGTTGAACGTTATATCGGTTTCCATAGGTGTCATTTGGATCAGGGACAACGAAGTTGACAATTCGCTCCTGTTGATACGCTTGCAAAAATGGAACACGAATACCTGCCACAGAAACCACAATCAAACTGGCAACAACCACTACGCCAATTGCGGCGGCAGTAGCCACATGCTTGATCTGCACGCCATTAATCCACAGCATCACAGCGAGAATCACAGAGAGCACAAGCACATTACTCAAATTGGGCTGGAGAAGAATCATGACAATAATGCCAGATGCCCAAAGAATTGACCCCAATGCCCAGCGCAGATCACGCGGTTGGTATTGGGCAGAATCAAAATAACGGGCAAGGGCAATAATGGCAACAATCTTCGCGAACTCGGTCGGCTGAAGGAATAAAACACCCACCGTAAACCAACGTTGAGCGCCAAATGCAGACTGCCCAAAACCGGTCAATGTCACCAGAAAGGCCATGATTCCAATATACATTAGGCGGTACAAAGCCAGCCAATAGCGATAATCTATGGAGGCAACTGTAAAAATCACAATTATCCCCAAAATTGCAAAATAGATCTGGCGCGTTACAAGCGGCAACAAAACTTCATTTTCTGCTATGGCAGAGCGGATCATCACCGTACCAAAAGCAGAGGCAAGGATCACCGCTCCAAGTAAAATGAAATCAAAGTTACGCCAGGAGAGTCCACGAATCATGATTGATAATTGGTAAGTTGCGCAAAAGAAATAACACGAATGCAATCAAAGAGACAGCGGGGTGATCCGTGTTTTGAATAAAAAATCAGCCTGGGCGATGGCGTGATACGCTCCGCAGGGGAATATCAGCAACCAACCGTTGAGACCTGCCGTCGCGCTCCAGCCCAATTTGAACGGCTTCGGGGTCAATTTCAATGTAACGCGAAATGGCTGTTATCAATTCATCTTTTAATGATTCCAATTGCGCGGGCGTCAGGTCTGTGCGGTCATGAACTAAAACAAGCTGAAGGCGTTCCTTGGCGCTTTCAGCGCTTCGTTTTTTTCCAAAGAAATTAAACATTATTTCCTCCCCGTCAATTTTTGGATCGCGCCCCATAAACCGCTTTGTTGTTCGAGGTCCATGAAAGGCACATCCTGTCCCTGAATCCGTTTTGCGATGTTGCGGAAGGCTTGCCCCGCGCGGCTTTTGGGATCAGTTACAACGGGCGCGCCGCGATTCGAGCCGATGATAACCGATTCGTCTTCTGGCACCACGCCAATCAATTTAATGCCGAGCAAATCCAGCACATCTTCGGCAGAAAGCATATCGTTATTTCTAACCAATGTTGGATTCAAGCGATTGAGGATTAGGAATGGCGTTCCTTTTTCTTCTGCTTCCAGAATTCCAACTACGCGATCAGCATCGCGCACTGCGCTGACTTCGGGGTTGGTGACAACCAAAACGCGGTCGGCGGCGGCGATGGCGTTTCGGAATCCACGCTCAATGCCGGCAGGGGAATCAATGATGATGAAATCAGTATCAGCCCGCAGGTCGTTACAGATGCGGATCATGTCTGATGGCGAAACGGCGTTCTTGTCGCGTGTCTGCGCGGCGGGAATTAAATACATATCGGGATAATGTTTGTCGCGGATCATGGCTTGCTTTAATTTACAGCGCCCTTCAATCACGTCCACAATATCGTAGACAATGCGATTCTCGAGTCCCATAATGACATCAAGATTTCGCAAGCCAATATCGCCGTCAATACAAACAACCTTCCTGCCATCTGCGGCGAGCGCGGTGGCAAGGTTTGCAACGGCGGTTGTTTTTCCAACGCCGCCTTTTCCTGATGTAACCGTAATTACTTGAGCAGTCATATTGATTCCTGTAAATAAAATTAGCCCGCGCGCCAGAGTTCGGCTTGCAAATGTCCTTCACTATTAATACTGGCGACTTCGGGTTTCGGGTCTTTTTGGGGTTTGAGCATTGCAGAAACTTCTGTTGCAATACGAAGTTGTGTGGCAGAAAGGTCGAGGGCACAAATGGTAGCGGAACGATTTCCTTTTGCGCCGGCGTGGATCATGCCGCGCACGCGCCCCCAGACGATCACATTGCCATCTGCGATGATTTCTGCGCCTGCGTTCACATCTCCAACGACGACAACATGCCCTGGAAATTCAACGCGCTTTCCAGAACGCAGAGTTTTGTTGATAAACAAGGCAGTGTCATCTGTGATGACATCGTGTCTTTGTTCTTCGGGGCGAGGCTTGGATATACGTGTTGCCAACCCCAGCAATTGCGATGTATTTTCCGTGGTCGGAGATTCTCCAATGACTGCCCACAAAGAGACATTGCGCTCTGAAAGACGATCGCGCAGGTCAACCAGATTGTTAACTTTTAATACCTGTGAACCAACATCCATAGCCAGCCGCGCACCCTGAAAAAACGCGGGGCGTTCATCAATTTGAGCAAGCAGGGCAAGACATTGGTCGTCCCATGCCGCATCTATAAATGTGGCGAGAAGTCCATCACGTATGCCTTTGATCTGAACGAGGGAGGTAGTTTGCTCCATAAATAAATGACTTCTTGGATTATACCTGACGCTTTACGTAAAATAAAATTACAGAACTATTGCCCTGAAGTTGGATTTTCCTGTGCAATATCAATGGCTTTCAATTCAAAATACGCTTTAATGACACGTGACACAATTGGAGCGGCAACACTGGCGCCTTCACCGCCATGATACGCAAAAGCCACGACAATAATTTCGGGTTCTTCATACGGCGCGTAAGCCAAAGTCCACGAGTGCGTGGGCCACTTTCCAAAGTCACATTGATTGGCAGCGCGCGCCACATCATCGCAATATTCGGCGGTTCCGGTCTTGCCGGCCACGGCAATGGGAAAGTCATTAAAGACATCGTAGAGAGTTCCAAATAATGGATCGGTTACAGCCATCCGCGTACCCGCGCGCACTGCCGCCATTGATTCGGGCTTGATAGTTTTCAAATCGTTTTCATTCAAACTGCAATAACCGTCATCACAGGAATACCCTTTGACGATGGGGGTAACGGTCACATCCCATTTCAGGTTGGGAGTAAATGGCGATATTTGGTAACTGCCCGGAGTTTGGGAAGTTGTTACGGTAAAGTCTTCAGGGTTAAACCACATTTCCACTGCTTTGCCGTCGCCATCTGTAACGTCACGCACGACGGTTGGTTGCATCAATTTTCCGCTGTTGGCAACAGTGGCTCCAGACATTAATATCTGTAAAGGCGTGGCAAGCACATACCCCTGCCCCACGCTTGCGATGTATGTATCACCGGTAGACCAGTTTTCACCGGTGTTGATGCGCTTCCACTGGGGGGCGGGGATTAATCCCGTTGCTTCGCCCAGCAATTCAATTCCCGAAGCCTGATCATAGCCAAGCGCGCGGGCATATTCGCGCAGACGCTCAATGCCCAATCCGCCTTGTTTAATCTCGTCTTGATAACCACCGCCCAGTTTATAAAAACACACGTTACTTGAATACGCAATGCACTGCAAGAAACTTATCGGACCAAATCCTTCAGGCTTTTGTTCGTAAATATGATCTACAAAGGGGCGTGTATTAAGATCTGTGCAAACATCGTTAGGATTAAATTTTTCACACAATTCCAATTGACCAGGAGCGTCTACAATGGTGGACATATCTATAATGCCTTCATTAAAAGCGCCAGTGGCAGTGGACAACTTGAAGACTGATCCAGGCGGGAACTCGGCAGAAATGGCATTGTTCAGCAATGGATGGCGCGGATCCTGACTCAATTGTTCGTAATAATAGGCTGGGATAATGCGGGCAAAACGATTATTTTCGTACGAAGGGTAAGACACCATGGCAAGAATCTCGCCGGTCTTTGGATTCATGGCAATGACCACGCCGCTTGAAATACGAATTTTTCCGAAATAAGTATTCCAAAAATTAATTTCTTGAATTAAAGAGGCTTCAGCCACAGCCTGTAAACGCGTGTCAATGGTTAGGTATACATTGTTTCCGGGGACCGTCGGGATGGGTGGTTCAAGGTTGCGAAGTTCCTGACCTGCCACATCAATTTGTATTACGCGTAAGCCATTTCGACCTGCAAGGACATCCTGCAGGGATGATTCAACACCTGAATATCCGATCTTGTCACGGTTGGGAATAAACCCCTGCGCTTTCAATTCCTCTTCAAGCGACGCGGGGATTGGTCCAAGAAAACCGACCAGATTGGATGTCAGCGAACCGGTTGGGTAGTCACGTATCGGCTCAACCTGAACTGTTACACCGGGCCAGTCTATCGAATTTTCCTCAGCCATCCGCGCTATTTCTTCAGTGACATTGCACTTCACTTTTACAGGACTATAGGGAGCAAGCGTATCTTGTAACGCAACAAGTTGCCCAATACCTGGCCCCGGCACGCACGCCGCAAACAGTTTGGCATTTGCCAAAGATTCATCCGTCACGGGCCCGCCAACGGGGACATCAATCAGCGCCGAGAGTTCGTTATAAATACGTTGAATATCTGAATCATCATCCGGTAAATTTGCGGGTGTAATCACAATATTGTAGGAAGCGATATTACGCGCAAGGATATAACCATTGCGGTCATAAATGATCCCGCGCGGGGCCGGAACACTGACTTCGTTGGTGTAATTGTCAACAGCGCTGGCATTCCACGCTGAACCTTCAACCACTTGCAAATTAACAAGCCTGAACAACAGCGCAGTAAAAGCCAGCACCACAGTAATGTAAATTGTCGCAAGCCGCCAAGTTTCAAAGCGAACTGGGCGCGGTGTGGAACCAGAACTCATTCGTACTCCTCGGCAGGGTAAACCCAACGCGCAAGATCACGCATAAAAGCATAAACTGGAATTGAAAATAACATATTAAGTAATAAACTCGGCAGGGTTATTAATCCTATTACGTCCGCAAAGACAAAAGGTGTGCCTAAAACGCGCAGAACGCTAAAAGATAATAAGTTCAGGAACAGAGTGCCAATGAAGGTAACGCTAAACATCGCCAACAGCGGAGCCTGCCAGACTCGTTTTTGCAGGGTCTGTGCTATAAAAACGACTGCAAAATAACCGATCACCAAAACAAGCCACGGCATGGTGGAAATAAATCCAAGCAAGACACAACCAAGCGCCGCCCAATGCCACGCAGATTTCACGCGCTTTTGTAATGCCCATGCGCCCAGCATTAGCAAAGGTAAATCGGCGTAGCCTGAAAGCAATTTGATCTGGCTGACAACAGAAGATTGAAGAATGACCGCCAGCAAAAGCAAAGGAAACGCAACTATATTTCGCATGTCAAATAAGGTGATGGAGAAAATTAAGGCACAAGCGGAGTTATATCCACAGGGCGGAAGTTGGTGATGACAAGGACAATCTCCAAACGGGTAAAATCCACTGCGGGTTGAACGGTTGCCTGTTGGAATAATTCAAACTCAAGGGTACGCATCGTAACAACCTGACCAATGATCAAGTCCGACGGATACCCGCCGCCCAAGCCCGAAGTCAAAATGAGATCGCCAGGCTCCACAGCGCTATCTTGCGAGATCATATCCAGAGATACATCGCCGGTAACAGAACCAAACAAAACCGCATCGGTTTCAGCGTTTTGCAAATAGATATTAATTGCAGAAGCGGGATCCGTAATGAGTTGAACACGCGCGGCATCTGCAATGACGGCGTCTACGCGACCCACCAAACCTTGATTGGTCACCACGGGCATACCGCGCCGAATATCATCGTTTGAACCACGATTAATAATGATGTAATGCAAAAATGGGCTGGGATCACGACCGATGACTGCCGCGGCCTTATACGTATTTTCAGGATTCGAGCGGGAAAAATCCACCAACGCCGCAAGGATTTCGGTTTCACTGACACGTTGTTGCAGTTCGATCACCTGCGTCTGTAATTGAGACACCTGTGATTTCAACTCTTCATTTTGCGCGCGCAAAGAGACAATGTCACGCGGCGCGGTGACAAAGTCTTGCACGCCACGGTAACGTAAAGATACCCATGTTTGAAGTTCAACCAACACAGAACTGAACTGCCTGGAAGCGGAACCAAAAAAGCCGCCAAGAGCCAGGGCAAGAATCCCACCTATGACAAGAAAAACAATCGTTGTTTGTAAAGAACGGGAGTTCATATTTTATAAAATCCAACAGGGGTTTATGCGCCTGTCAGGTTTGCAATTATCCAATGATGTGGCGTGTACTGCCACGCTCCAAACCAACCAAATAACGCCCAAGAACATCAAACTCTTCAAAGATCATCGCCGCACCGCGCGCAACACAGGTAAGCGGATCTTCAGCCACCCACACGCGCAGTTTTAATTCATCGGTGAGGCGTTCAGCCAACCCTTGCAGGAGCGCGCCGCCACCCGCAAGACAAATACCAATATCCATCAAATCGGCTACGATCTCTGGCGGAATTTCATCAAGAGCGTCGCGGACGGTATCTATAATTACCTGCACAGAGCCGGAAAGGGCTTCACGAATTTCAATGGATGAGACTTCAATGGTTTCCGGCAAGCCGGTAACCAAATTGCGCCCGCGCACTTCCATCGTTTTTTCTGGTTGCAATGGATATGCAGAACCGATCTGCCATTTGACCTGTTCGGCGTTACCTTCACCGATCAGCAGGTTGTATTTATTGCGAAGATACTGAACGACATCCTGATCCATCTCGTCGCCAGCGACGCGTAAAGATCGGGATGCGACGACGCCGCTCATGGAGAGCACGGCCACTTCAGTTGTGCCGCCGCCGATGTCAACCACCATCGAGCCGCGAATTTCTCCGATGGGCAAACCCGCTCCCAGCGCCGCCGCGATCGGCTCTTCGATCAACATGGCTTGACGCGCGCCAGACGCCATTACGGCATCGTAGACTGCGCGTTTCTCCACTTCGGTCACGCCGGTGGGCAGACCTACGATCACACGCGGACGCGGCAATGGAACCATGCTCTGTTCATGGACTTTGCCAATAAAGTATTCAAGCATAACCTGAGTGACATCAAATTCGGCAATTACACCATCGCGAATAGGGCGCACCACCACTACATTGCTTGGTGTGCGTCCAACCATTTCTTTGGCTTCGAGTCCAATTGCCAGGGGCTGTCGCAATTTCTTATCAACAGTGACCCACGACGGCTCGTTAATAACAATGCCTTTACCACGAACATGAACCAGCGTGTTCGCAGTGCCAAGGTCTATGGCAATATCAAGGGAGAAAAGGCCTAACAGCCAGTTAATAGGGTTGAAGGCCAAAATTAGGCTCCGGGAAGAATTCTTTGCATATTCATAAAGTTCAGCCCAAAATTATACCATGAGCGTCGAAAATCGATTTTTTGTGTACGTGCCCCTTCACTGGGGTAAAATAGCGAACACCAACCCGAAAAGTACCTAGGAGAAAAAATGTCAAAAATTGCAATTGTCACAGACAGCACCGCTTATTTGCCAACAGACCTTGTCAAAAAGCATAATATTACTGTCGTTCCTTTAGTCGTTATTTGGGAAGATAAAACTTTTGAAGATGGAATAGATATTCAGTCCGCCGAATTTTATACGCGCCTAAAAACAGCAAAAAAAATGCCGTCCACATCACAGGTTTCGATAGGCAATATGCACGCCGCATTTCAAAACCTGATAGATCAGGGATTTGACGTTTTGGGAATTTTCATCTCGTCAAAACTCTCAGGGACCATTCAATCAGCGACGCAGGCAAAAGAGATGGTGGGCGCTGCTGCCGAAAGAATAACCATTGTGGATAGTTTTTCCACTTCAATGAGCATGGGATTCCCTGTGCTTGCCGCAGCGCGCGCTTTGGAAAATGGCGCGAGCTTAAATGATTGCCTTGCAATTGTGGAAAAAGCGCGAGAGAACTCTGGAATTTTCTTTGCCGTTGACACGCTTGAATTTTTACATCGCGGCGGGCGCATTGGCGGAGCGCAGCGGTTCATTGGCTCTGCGCTGAATCTCAAACCAATCCTGACTCTTAAAGATGGTAAAGTGGAAGGCACGGAAAGAATTCGCACAAAGTCAAAAGCGCATGACCGTGTAATTGAATTGGTCGCAGAAAAAGTAAAGGGGAAAACAAATATTCGCCTTGCCACATTACACGCAAATGCAAGCGATGATGCAAAAGCCCTGCTTGAGCGGGCAGCGCAAAGACTCAACCCGGTTGAAACCATCTTTACTGAGGTCAGTCCAGTGATCGGTACGCATACGGGACCTGGCACGGTGGGACTTGCATATAGTTTCGATTAACTTATGATTGATACGCGCCAATTTGCCCGCATCGCCCAGTCTCTACCCATTCTCCAACAAGCAGATGCTGCATTTGTACGCGAATTTCAGCAGGCGGCTTTTTTTGCGCACATCCCCGCCAGACGCGATGTATTCCTTGAAGGGGATCGCGTTGAAGCAATTGCATTGTTGATTTCGGGTGTGGTGCGCGTTTACAAGGTCGGAGAAACGGGACGCGAAATAACGCTGTATCGTTTTGGAAACGGCGCGTCGTGCATTTTGACTGCCAATGCCATTTTGAGTCAACAGACCTTTCCTGCCATTGCAACAGTTGAGCAGGATGCCGAAGCGGTGATGATTCCTGCAAACATCTTCCGCGATTGGGTGCGGCGTTACGACCTGTGGCGCGAGTTTGTCTTTGATCTATTTTCGCAAAGACTTTCAACAGTAATGGCAATTGTGGATGAGGTGGCATTCCGCCGCATGGATAGCCGCGTAGCCTCGTTGCTATTGAATCAAGGAAAAATTCAAAACCCATTGAGAATTACTCATCAGGAGATCGCGGCTGAATTGGGTAGTTCGCGCGAGGTTATCAGTCGGTTGGTTGAAGATTTCGTCAGCGAGGGGAGCATCCGCTCGGGTCGTGGCGTGGTTGAGATATTGGACTTTGAATTGCTAAAGGCCCGTTCGCTTGTGTGACAAAGTCACCGACAAAAAGTGTAACGTTTCATATACTAAGTGCATCAAACTAACCAAAGGAGATTTTTTATTATGAAACGCAATATGTCCAATACTGATCGTATCATTCGTGTCGTGGTCGCCGCTATATTTATCGGTTTATTCGCCGCCAAAGTCGTCGTCGGCGTCCCAGGTATCGTGCTGGTTGTTCTCGGTGTGGTATTCCTGCTCACCGCTGTAATTGCTTTCTGCCCGTTATATGTGCCATTCAAAATAAACACCAATAAATAACAGAGAATCAACAGAGCGGATGAGAAATCATCCGCTCTAAAATTATCAACCATGAACAAATTAGAATTCCAACAAAAAATATCTGAATCAAATAAACCTGTCATCATTGATTTTTGGGCAACCTGGTGCGGCCCGTGCATGATGACAAAACCCATCCTTGAAAAACTTGGGAAAGAGTACGCCGAAAAGGTCGAATTCATGCCGATCAACGCGGACGACTCGCGTGAGGTACTTGAACAATTCCACGTCTTGGGCATTCCAACGGTGATCACCCTGCGCGACGGAAAAGAAGTTGGACGTGCGACGGGATCACAGAACGAAGAAAATTATCGCATGATGTTTGAGGCATTGGCCGAAGGACGGGAGGTAAAAGTTCCGATCGCGCAATTTGACCGGATGCTGCGGCTTGGGGCTGGTGCATTATTTATAATGATCGGCATCTCAACCCACAACTGGATCGTAGGCGGCATCGGCGGCATAATTGCATTTATGGGGATTTATGATCGCTGTCCCATTTGGAAGGCTCTGACAGGAATGTTCAAACGAAGTTAAAAGATATTTCATTTCTTGCTGAAATAAAAACATCTCCCGCGTTGGTTTCTCGCGGGAGATGTTTTTATTTTCCAGAACTACGACGCACTGATCGTCGCGGACTATCTAATTTTTCTTTTGTGGAAGGTCTTTCACCACGGCTGCGATCTATAATTCGCGTCTCAACTTTGGGAGTTCGCTTGGGTCGGTCAGTTGGATGAAGCCGTTTCTCGCGGGGGCGCTCACTCCGGCTTTCTGTCTTTATATTTTTTTCGCCTCTCAACTCGTTTACCTCATCCTCTGTCAAATGCCGCCACTGACGAGGTTTCAGAGAGCCCAACTTCAATGTGCCAATTCGCAGGCGGATGATCTTGACCACTGGCAAACCAAGCAGTTTTCCCACTTCGCGAATCTGACGTTTTTTGCCTTCACCCATAATTATGCGAATCCATGCGCCTTTGCCAGACATCGCAATGAAATTAACGTCGGCGGGGGCGGTTTTATCGCCGTCTTCCAATACCACTCCGCGACGCCACGTAGCCAATTGTTTCTCATCTGGCCGGCGGGCAACCAAAACTCGATATTCTTTTTCATGCCCAAATTTCGGATGAGTTAATTTATTAGTCAACTCACCGTCATTGGTCATCAAGATCAACCCTTCAGAGTCAAAATCTAAACGACCGACAGGGTATAAATGCCCCGGCAAGGGGATCAAATCACGCACAGTTTCGCGGTCGTCCTGACCTTCCGCCGCAGAGAGTACATTTCGCGGTTTATAAAGTGCAATATAGGTATAAGTCAAAGTTTCCGCTTTGGGCAAAGCCTTGCCATCCAACGTAACTTTATCAATGGATAGATCAGCCTTTTGACCGAGGGCAGCCACCAACCCATTCACACGCACGCGCCCCGCGATAATAAATTCTTCACTTGAGCAAGTAGTTTTTGTAATCGTTCTTTCATAGGGACGGTATTATAACGGATTTGACCAGTAATCAAACATGCAATCCAGGGAAAGAAGAAAATCTGCTAAATCTGTGCAATCTGCATCACTAGGAATTGACTAAAACCCAAAACTGCCTATTGAAAACCATTTTATTTTGTGCAAGAATGTCCCAAACTTACACGTGTAAACTACAAAAATTCAGCAGAAGTAGGCGATAAATTTTATGAACCGACCCACCCAGAATAGGGTATTTCTCCTGCAACTCCGCGCGGGGATGAACCCCCGCGCTCAATAACGAAGCCTGCTTCGCAAACTTAAGCCGCCGCAGAGGCGGCTTCGTAAATGAGCGCTGACGTTTACGTCAGCGCGGATAACGGTACGCTGAGCAGTTACAGAAACTCACAAAAAAGTTGTGGAAGCGACGGAAATGCTCCACGAGGGGAGAAATGCTATCGGCACGGTTTTGGGAGATGGCTGGTTCCGTGGGCGCATCGGATTTGCGGCTGGACGGCGAAATATTTACGGCGAACACCTTGCGTCGCTGGCTCAACTGGAAATTCAATATGCCGATGGTCCCAGCGAACGAAACATCCCCTTGCGCCAATCGCTTCACATGCTCCCGAATTATGATGACGCAGTGAGAATAATAAATGATGAATTACAATTGATAAAATAAGTTGAAAATTTTTAGACACTCATTCGGGGGTAAGCCCCCGAATGAGTGTCAGGGCTTTCTGGCGCGATCATGACATCAGTTAAAAAAGGAAGAAAAAATGAGTGCTGATCTGGGCGAAATCACAAAACAACAATCTGGGTTGATCAAAACCGATGGCGATTTTATTTTTCGCGACCTCAACAAAAACGGCAAGTTGGATGTTTATGAAGATCCACGCCAACCCATCGAAGCACGAGTTGATGATCTCCTGGGGCAAATGACCCTGGAAGAAAAAGCGGGGATGTTATTTATCAATGGCGCGGCGGTCAACGAAGACGGCTCCATTGAAGATAAATCGGGTGGGGCGGCATTTCCACGCGCGGCTGTGACCCAAATCACCAATCAGAAAATGAGCCATTTCAACCTCTGGCAAATTCCGGGCGCGCAAGCCGTTGCCGTCTGGCATAACCATCTTCAACGCTTTGCCGAACAAACCCGTCTCGGCATCCCCGTCACAATCGCGTCTGACCCGCGCAACCACTTCAGCAACAACATCTTTTCAATGACCGCCACCGATTTTTCGCAGTGGTGCGAGACCTTGGGCTTTGCCGCAATTGGCGACCCAGAATTGGTTCGACAATTTGCAGACATTGTTCGGCGGGAATATCTGGCAGTGGGGATTCGCGTGGCGCTCCACCCGCAAATTGATCTTGCTACCGAGCCCCGCTGGCCCCGAATCAGCGGCACTTTTGGCGAAGACGCTCACCTGACCGCATTGCTCACCAAAGCCTACATCGAAGGCTTTCAAGGCACAACTCTTGGATCAAATAGCGTAGCCTGCATGACCAAACATTTCCCCGGCGGCGGCCCGCAAAACGAAGGGCTGGATCCGCATTTTGAATTTCAAAAAGGACAGATCTATCCGGGCAAGAATTTTGATTATCATTTAATCCCCTTCGAAGCTGCGTTTGCCGCGCAGACCGCCGCAATCATGCCCTATTACGGCGTCCCCACAGATCAGACCGACGAAAATGTAGCGATGTCATTCAACAAAATGATCATCACCGGACTGCTGCGCGAGAAATATAAGTACGATGGCGTAGTGTGTACCGACTGGGGCTTGATCACAGATGCACAAATAGCAGATACCGTCTGGCCTGCACGGGCGTGGGGCGTTGAGCATTTATCCGTAGTTGAGCGGGTGCAAAAAGCTCTTGATGCGGGCGTGGATCAATTCGGTGGAGAAAGTTGCCCTGAATGGGTGGTTGAACTGGTAAAGACGGGTCGCGTCTCCGAAGCGCGGCTGGATCAATCCGTGCGACGCCTGCTTCGCCTTAAATTCCAGTTGGGGATTTTTGATAATCCCTTCGTGGATGAATCTCAGGTTCCGCAGGTGCTGGGGAATCCTGCCTCTGTGACAGCGGGCGCCGACTCACAAAAACGGGCTATGACCCTGCTCAAAAATGATGGTCACACTCTCCCACTGCAAGGCAAGCCAAAAGTTTTCGTCAAGAATATAGACCCATCCGTAGCGGCTCAATATGTCGATCTGGTCGCCACCCCTGAAGAAGCGGATTTTGCCATTCTGCGCTTGCAAACGCCCTGGGTTCCCGTGGAGACAAAGAATCCTTTTGCTCAAGGTTTTCACCACGGCGATCTGGATTTCAAAGGGGATGCTAAAGCTGAAATATTAACCCTGTTGCAGGGCACACCAACGATTGTGGTGTTGTACCTGGATCGTCCTGCGGTCATCCCCGAAATCAATGCTGAAGCAAAGGCTGTGCTGGCTGAGTATGGCGCCAGCGACGCGGCGGTATTGGATGTGCTCTTTGGCAAAACCAATCCGCAAGGCAAACTGCCCTTTGAACTCCCCTGCTCGATGGAGACGGTACAAGCCCAGAAGGCAGATGTTCCGTATGATTCTGAGAACCCGCTCTATCCCTTTGGGCACGGATTATCCTACTGACGACAGACTTAATCATGGTATAAACCGATACTATTTTGCGCCCGTCCTCTTGTGAACGGGCAACACAACAGGACGGATCATATATCCATGCGTATCGTCATAAAACTAGGCACATCCACATTGACAGGCGGAACATCGCATCTGGCGCTTCCGGTATTAATTGACCTTGCCCGCCAGTTCCAAATCTTGCAGGCGGCTGGACATCAGGTAATGCTGGTTTCATCCGGCGCAATTGCTTCGGGGCGGGAGAAGTTGGGCTTCCCGCAACTACCCAAAGATATTCCCGCCAAGCAAATGCTGTCGGCAATTGGACAGCCGCACCTGATGGCGCTCTACGGGCAGTTGTTCGGTCATTACGGGCTGACAGTTGCCCAAGTTCTGCTGACTCACTCTGATTTTTCAAAACGCGCGCAATACCTTAATGCCCGCAACACACTGCTGGCATTGCTCGACCATAACGTGATCGCAATTGTGAACGAGAATGATACGATTGCCGTCGAAGAGATTCGCGTCGGCGATAACGATAACCTTTCGGCGTTGGTTGCAAATTTGGTGGATGCCGATTTGCTGATTCTGCTCACCGACCAATCAGGGTTATTCACAGCCGACCCGCGCACGAACCCAGAATCCCAGTTGGTCACTGAAGTCAGCGCGGCCCACATCCCAGAGCATTTGTGGAAGGCGGCTGGCGGCAGCGGCAGCGGACTTGGTACCGGAGGAATGATTACCAAACTTCAGGCGGCCGATCTGGCGCGCCGTGCCGGTGTGACTTGTGTGATCGCTTCGGGCAGGGAAACAGATGTACTGGTGCGTTTGATCAACGGTGAAAAACTGGGCACGCGTTTCCTGCCGGTGGTGACCACCCTCGAAAGTCGCAAACGCTATATCCTATCCGCGCGGCGCGCCCCTGGATTAGTGAAAGTGGATGAAGGCGCGGCGAAGGCTCTTAAGCGTGGGGGTAGTCTACTGCCCATTGGTGTGGTGACAGTTTCGGGGAAGTTTGAACGAGGCGATACGGTCAAGGTGGTCAACTCACTGGATCACGAGATCGCACGTGGCATTGTCAATTATTCAGATGTTGATCTATCCCAACTTTTACGTCACACATCAGATGAAATAGAATCCATCCTTGGTTATAATTTTGGCGATGAAGTCATTCATCGCAATAATTTAGTGGTGCTTTAATTAAAATTCGGAGGAGTTGTTTATGTTAAATGAAATGGGACGCCGCGCTCGCGCCGCATCGAAAATACTGGCTTTGGCTTCAACAGAATCCAAGGACAAAACTTTATTGACTTTGGCAGACCTGCTCGAAACGTCACGCGGGGAAGTGCTGACTTCCAACTCTCAGGATGTTTCTGCGGCAACCAGCAACGGTTTGAGCGAAGCAATGATTGACCGTCTGACGCTCAACGAAAAACGGCTGGATGGTCTCGCAAGCGACCTTCGCCATCTGGCCGATTTACCCGATCCGGTAGGCGAACGCTTCGATGCAACCACCCTGCCAAATGGATTGCGCCTGCGCAAACAGCGCGTCCCGATTGGTGTGATGGGAGTCATTTATGAATCGCGTCCGAACGTGACAATGGATGTGGCTGGGCTGGCAATCAAAACCGGCAACGCCGCCATTTTACGCGGCGGGAGTGAGACGATCAATTCAAACCGTGCCTTGATCAAAATTATCCAACAGGCTTTTGCGGCCAACAATTTGCCCGCCGATATTATTCAATTCATTGATAGTCCCGATCGCGGCATGGTACTTGAACTGCTCAAACTGCACGAATATGTAGATATTATTATTCCGCGCGGCGGGGCGAAGTTACATCAACTGTGCCGCGAGAACAGCCAGATACCAGTCATCACCGGCGGGATGGGAATTTGTCATCTCTTTGTAGATGAGACAGCCGACCTCGAAGCCTCGCTTCCGTTGATCTACAACTCCAAAGTTCAACGTCCAAGCGCTTGCAATTCTTTGGATACGGTTCTTGTGCATCGCTCAGTTGCAGAGAAAATACTGCCACAGATCGTGGAGCGTCTTGCTCCAGCCGGAGTTTCGTTTCGGGCGCATGAATCGGTCATCCCATATTTTGAGCATTTGCCTGAATCAGTCCAGCCTGCCGAAGCGGATGATTTCGATATCGAATGGCTTAACCTCACTCTGGGGCTAAAAGTTGTGGAGGGAGTCAACGACGCGATTGCGCATATCGCCGCACATAGCACGGCTCATTCCGATGGCATCCTAACCGCAAATAGCGACAACGCAGCCCTTTTCATCAATGAAGTGGATTCGGCTGCGGTCTATGTCAACGCGAGCACGCGCTTTACCGATGGGGCGCAGTTTGGGCTGGGCGCGGAAGTGGCCATTTCAACCCAACGTTTGCACGCCCGCGGTCCAATGGGATTGCGCGAATTAACCACCTACAAATGGATTGCCGAAGGCGATTATCACATCCGTGAATGAGCGGGCGGGCTTGACGCATAATTGGACTGAAAGATACGTCAGCGTTTTTCGGCAGTGAGTCCGTCCTTCAATGTGACGGCTGACTTTTCATTGATATGGGTGATTGTCACATTGGGGTGTTCAAATGAGAGATTGTTTAATAATCCCGCTTTTTGACCACAAAGGCACGAAGCCTCAAAGACTCGAAGGGAAAAACTTTGTGGCTTTGTGTCTTGGTG
>JAIFKY010000047.1 GCA_020049345.1 Anaerolinea sp. | reverse complement strand
CAGGGCGATTCGTGGTTGTTCTTATTCGTCACCCTGTTGTACCCGGTTCTTGATGTTCTTGAAGGTGGTACTGCAATATGGCTGTCCGTCCTCTTTGGACGTGGACAATGGAGTCGTCCGTGGTGGGGCTTAATCCTATTTGCCATTACAGACGGCATCGACGCCTTCTACTGGAGTGGCGGATATGAATTAACGCCTGTTTTTATCCAGCAAACTCTTGATTTTGTCTCATTGATAATATACCCAGCGAGTTACATGGTCGCCGGGCTGACATTGCTTGCAAATTATTTCATACTACGTTACGGAATGGATAGTGGACTGCTAGGCTCCTCAAAAAAAAGCAGTCATAAAAATATTTAGAAACATGGATCCCCCTGAAACAAAAATCTGTATCTATGGTTTAGGTACAGATTTTTGTTTATCAGATCAAAAACTTGCCTGTGTGCGGAACTTGGCGTTAAATAACATGGCCCGCAAAAAAAATAAAACGGGACTGACTTTTCGGCCAGTCCCGTTTTATTTACAACTTACTGATTTGCATCTTATATTTTTTCACCGCGCGCCACCCCACCAGCATTTTTTCCTTTTCATCCCACAAGCGGAAGTATAGCGACTTCAAACTAGCCCTGAACGTCAACGGCTCAATCTGGAAGATCGGGTTTTCGTTGTGACATTCCTCAAGTTTGTAATTTGGAATCTTCGGGCTGAGATGGTGGATATGATGAAAACCGATATTGCCCGTGAACCATTGCAAGACCTTGGGAAGTTTATAGAATGAACTGCCGTCCATGCCAGCCTTGAAAAATTCCCAATTCTGGTGACGCTCCCAGTAGGTTGGCTCAAAATTATGCTGGACATAGAACAGCCACACGCCCGCGCCACAACCCATAAGTAAAATGGGAATTTCCACCAGCAAATAGGACTGCCAGCCGATGTGATAAACCGTCCAGCCGATGAAACCCAGCAGGGCAATATTTGTCCAGACAACACTATTCTTTTCGCGTTTGCCGGCGCTTTTATCCCAAAAGCGATGGGCAAAGACAAACACAATCAGCGCGCCAATGGTAAACAAGATGAATGGGCTTCGCATGACACGATAACCAAATTTTTTATACCAGGGCGCGGCAAGGTATTCAGCCACGGTCATGGTATAAACATCGCCCGTGCCACGGCGATCAAGATCTCCGGCGGTAGCGTGATGAATTGCGTGTGAATGTTTCCAAGCGTAGTAGGGAGTCCAAACCGCCAAACCAAGCAACAATCCCAGGCGGTTATTGGCAAGCGGAGTTTTGAAGAATGAGCCGTGCGTGCAATCATGGAAGATAATAAACATCCGCACCATGAATCCAGCCGCGGGGATGGTGAGCAAAAGCGTCAGCCAGTATCCAACTTCAAGACTGCGGTATGCAAGATACCACAGCACAAAAAATGGAATTACCGAATTGAACACCTGCCACAAACTGCGCCATGTTTCGGGGAAGGCATATTTTGAAACAATGGACTGCCACTTTATTTTTCCGATACTCATGTTAATCTCCTTTTCAATAAAACAGCCTGGAGCTCAAGCCGTTGGCTTTATTTCACTTTAATCATACTCTGATATTCCAAATATGCAGTCACCCCATTGATCCAATTTTGCAGGCCATCAATGCGAATGCTGGGTTCGTCGCAACTGCTGAAAATTCCGCCCTCAAATTTTTTTATCACTTCGTTGGAAATATCCCAGTTGCAATTATTATCTGGAAGTTGCCGCGCTTGCACGAAAGTAATAAATGTGCGGATTTCAGGTTCGAGCCATGTATGGCTTGATCTTGAAAGATAGAAAGCCTGCGCCAGCGACGCAAGCGCCTCAACTTTTGTAGCAGTGGAAATACTGGTATTTGTAGGGTTAAGCGAGCGGACTTCTCCCGCGATGACCGTCTTTGCGATCTGATCAGCGAAGGACTTATCTTCCTGGGTCAATGAATCCAAACGCGCCAGGCGGCTTAGGGCAACTCCGTGCCAGTGGTCTTCGGTGACTGGCTGGGAGATCATAAAGGCATTTACTTCACGCGCCTGCTTCAGCCAAAATTCGTTGCCGGTCATCTCGTACAAATCTGTCAGCGCCAGCAAACTTTCAGCGGAAGCAAAAGTCATGTAAAAATCGGGGTCTACTGTGCCGCCAAAGTATGGATCAAAAGCGTGATAAAACCCACCCTCAGGCTTACGCATGGAGACAATAAAGTAGCCAAGTTCAACCGCGGTATTAAACAAATTTCGCTCTTGCAGAAAAAAATCACCTGTGGCTTGCCAGCGTTTGTAGATCACATCCACTGTCAGCGCCGCGCCGCTCAATTGACAATTTCCCTCGGTGTAAAAACACGTTCCCCTAAAATTTTCAGGGTCGCTTACCAGCAATTCAAGATAATGATCAAGAGCCAGGTCGCCCGCGTTGCAATATTTCAAGTCGGCGGATACCCTGCATACGGTAAAAAGCGAACCCGTCCCCGCCATTAAGCGAACATGCGAAGGCGAGTAGGTTCTCTCTCCGCTCATAAAATCAACCTGGTAGGAAAGTTCGCCGTTTGGAAGTTGCTGTCGCACAAGATAATCACCAGCGGCGATGATTGAATCTTTAAGCGCGCCATCTGCAATTGGAATTATTTCGGGGTTTCGCGTGGGCGGCGGCAATGTAGAAACGGGGGAAGCCGCCGCAGTGACAACAATTGGGGCTTCGGGCGATTGCTTATTCACAACAAAAAATAATATCCCCGCCAGCACAAGTAAAAAAACTGCGGCAAAGATACTATTTTTACGAATTGAAGACATCGCTTGCCCTGCTTACGCGATCATTTAACTCATGGAAAGATAAATCAGCCAAAGACGAAACGGTAATGTCGCCAGCCACGCCCATTTTTGCCGTCAACGGATTTGGAACCGCCACCACAAATATTTCTGCGCGGCGCGCTGCCGCGACACCGTTGAGAGAATCTTCAAAGACCACAGCCGCATCCTGCTTCACGTTGAGATATTCCAGAGCCTTCAAGAAAATATCAGGGTTGGGCTTTGTCCGTCCGGGCGGCACATCATCCTGACAGATGATGCGGTCGAAATAATCAAAGATGCCAAGCCTTCTGGCGTGCGAATCGACCCACGAGTGTGGAGAACTGGAGCCAATGGCAACCTGCAATCCATTTTGCTTTGCCTGTTCGATCATGGAAACGACGCCGGGCATAATGGAACTGGCATGGATAATCGCGTCAGATTCTCTTCGGTAGCGAACTCTCAAAGAAACAGCATCCAGCCGTCCCTGCGCAAGATGCGCGAGATGTTCCGCCGGGTCAAAGGTCGAGATGCCGTATCCACCAACCGTTTTTTCCCATTCGTCAACCGGCAGGTGAAATCCATATTCCTTGTAAATGGATTGCCACACTATAACTTCGGGCGTTTCTGTATCCAGAATCAGCCCGTCAAAATCAAAGATAAGCGCTTTTAACATTATGGAAACCGCCTCACAAACGCAGCAACCGCTTCCCACATTTTAATATCGCCTTTGGCTGCCGGTAAAATATTTTCAACCACATTCGCGAGCGAAGGTTTCATCAACCTATACTCGCGCAACGCATCTCTAAGCGTATTGAAAAAACGCGTGTGATCCATCCACCCATAGATACTACAGGAAACCGAAATAAAATTTTCGCCGCGCTTAAGTGTGACGCGCACACTTGAACCATACTCTTCATCGCGCAGAATTATGCCGCCTTCCGCACCCACCTTGCCAATACTTCGACCACCATCATAAGCAAGCCAATCACTCATCCAAATCCATCCTGCTGATGCGCGAAGGTTGAGCATGAACATTTGCAGGCACAGTCCTTGCCAATTGTCCTTCCTTTATCAATCGCGCCAGGTGCTTCACCATCACCGCTTGACGCGGCGAAGCCTGTGCGCCGAGGTCTTCCAATGCAGGCTCAAGCCAGGTTTGATACGAACGTACATTTAAATAAACGCGCCGGCCGCCGCGATCTGGCAGGCTTGAAACAAGCGCGGCAATTTTTTCGCTGACGTTATGTTCGTCGGGGTGAATGAGGGGCGTCAGCACAATGCCATATATGCCAGAGGTGACACTCGCATAACATTTCATGTTTTCAGAATGAACAAACCCAATCGCGCGATTCGGGGCAGGTTCCACCGGATGTAACAGCGGCGGAACGATTTGATAATGCAGGCTTTGCACCGCAGGCAGATCAACCGACTGCGCGCGCCGCCAACCTACACTGGAAGTTGATTCAGTTTTCCCAAGCAGACTCACATCCCATAGTTTTTGCCAGGCATAAACCGAGAAGCCTGCCATTCTCAGCGCGGGAAAGACATCACTCGACTCATCCACTTCCGCCATCACGTGAAATGCTTGCCATTCGCCCGCCTGCATGGCAAGGTGTTCAATCAACGCGGGCAACTGCCGATCATCCAAACGCGAGGACGGCGCCAGGTACAACAACTTTGCAAATGTATCTCCGCGTGAATGAATGACGCCGCCCAACAAAACAGATTCGCCGCCATTGGCAATTGCCGCATACAAATGCCGCGCAGGGTTAATGTACGCCAGCAATCCCATCGCCCCCAGCGGATGTCCACGCGTGAGGGCGCGCGCGCTATCGAGGGTTAATACATCATTTCGATAACGTGTGATGATGGGAATATCAAGGAGGTCAAGCGGGCGGATGGTCATATTGTGAAAAGTCCCTAAAGGTTTTGATAATTGATCAAAACAACAATTTAAAAAGAAACCTTTAGGGACTCGTGTTAACTTGCCAAAGAAATAAAATACTCGTGAAAGCGCGTGTCGCTGGTCAATTCAGGGTGGAATGATGTGGCAAGCAAATGCCCTTCCTGCGCCGCAACAATGCGGCCATCTTCGAGCGCAGAAAGTACCTGTGCATTTCCATGCACAGACTCAATCAATGGCGCGCGGATAAAAACTGCATGATACGCATGTTCAGTGCCGGTGGATTTCATCAACTCATCAATTTCTAGATCCGTCTCAAACGAATCCACCTGACGCCCAAAGGCATTACGCTGGACTTTAATATCCATCAAACCAAGCAGGGGCTGCTCAGACTTTGCATCCTTCGAAAGAAAGATTGCGCCCGCGCAAGTTCCCCAAATGGCATGAGATTTACCAAATAGACGCAATGGATCCATTAAACCATACGCGACCGCAAGTTTGCCAATGGTCGTGGATTCGCCGCCAGGGATGATCAGCCCGTCCAAACCATCGAGATGCTTTGGCAAACGGACTTCAACCGCATCCACGCCAAGTTTTTTGAGCATGGAGATATGTTCTGAAAAATCGCCTTGCAAGGCGAGGACGCCAATCTTCATAGTTTTTGCAACCAAAAATCTGTAATTGGTAAATAGTAATTCGTTTTGAAAGTCATTGAACACTATTTACCAATTACTAATCACTGCTCTTACCAACCCCGCCCCGCCATCTTCTCGCCTTCAGGCATCTGCGCGGTATTGCGTCCCACCATCGCCTCGCCGAGATTCTTGCTTACCTCCACAAGAACGGATGCGTCTTGATAAAAGGTCACAGATTTAACAATAGCCGCCGCGCGTTTGGCAGGGTCGCCGCTCTTGAAGATACCCGAGCCAACGAACACGCCATCCACACCGAGCTGCATCATCAACGCCGCGTCAGCAGGAGTCGCAACTCCGCCCGCCGCAAAATTTACAACGGGCATACGTCCGAGTTCCTTTGTCTCTTTAATAAGTTCATACGGCGCACCATTGTTTTTGGCGAAAGCCATCAACTCTTCATCACCCATTGTTTTCAATTGGCGAATGGCGCCCATCACCGCGCGCGCATGACGGACCGCCTCGACCACATCGCCTGTGCCTGCCTCGCCCTTCGTGCGGATCATCGCCGCGCCTTCGCCAATGCGGCGCAAGGCTTCACCAATATTGCGGCATCCGCAAACGAACGGCACTTTGAAGTTGTGCTTCAAAATATGATGTTCTTCATCAGCCGGGGTCAGCACTTCAGACTCATCAATATAATCCACGCCAAGCGATTCTAAAATTTGCGCTTCCACGAAATGACCAATGCGGCACTTCGCCATCACAGGAATGCTAACCGCATCCATGATTTTCAAAATCATATCGGGGTCAGACATGCGCGCCACGCCGCCATCCGCGCGGATATCCGCAGGGACGCGCTCCAAAGCCATCACCGCACACGCGCCCGCTTCTTCTGCGATACGAGCCTGCTCGGCATTCACCACATCCATGATGACGCCGCCTTTTAACATTTGGGCTAAACCCTTCTTCTCAGTCCATGTACCAGTTTTTGATTCCATTTTATCTACTCCTTCATAATCTGTTTCATACAGATAATTGAAAATTATATGTAATCTTAATTCTACCACGCCAAAAATGACTGGGTTATTTCGGCTTATAGCGCTTTACTTTGAGCCCGAATGTCTTTTTAATTCAGCGTCCAGTTCGCCACGTATCATTTTAAAATACATCAACATGTCGCCCAATCCTGCCCATATTGGATAACGAAACGTTGCCGGGATGTTTTTTTCAACAAAAAAATGTCCAATCCAGGCAATGCCGTATGAAGATACAATGGCAAATACGCATATTTTCCAGTTCAGATTAATTACAGATACGATCAGCCAGAAAAACAGATTTGTATTTCCGATAAAATGCAGCCAGCGCGTTCCCCTTTTACTGTGCTGGGATAGGTAATAAGGCCAAAATTCCGAAAATGATTGAAAATCCTGTGTTTTCATTTTATCCATCCATGATGCTTGCCATGATTTACGTTGTTTTTCTTATATTGCTTATCGTTTTTCTATCATCCAACGCGCTATTCTATCTGATTTACGTTCCTGCGAACACAAAAAATACGCGGGACCTTGTAAAACAGAAATTCATCAACCTGATAATTTGGGTGGCTGATATTTTATCTGTATTGCGGCTTCCATTCGCAGTCATTCCGTATTTGGT
Source organism: Anaerolinea sp. (assembly GCA_020049345.1). Classification (GTDB taxonomy): domain Bacteria; phylum Chloroflexota; class Anaerolineae; order Anaerolineales; family Villigracilaceae; genus Villigracilis. The sequence goes on along the minus strand of JAIFKY010000047.1, from coordinate 5,383 downwards.
AAAGGTAATCTTTTATTTGGCGCTGCGAAAAAATTTCAAGGTTGTATGGGCGTCCAATATCAGCCAATCCATACGCATCATGGGGGATTTTTTCAATTTAGGTATTTCGTTTTTATTTTGGTATTGCCTGATGCCAGAACGGTTATTAACCTTTCTTGTGTTTGCAGCACTGGCGGAAATTATCCGTCTGGTCTTGGAAAAAGGCTTTATCATTTTTAGCGTTTTTTGGCAACATTTGCCTTTAGAAGACATTTCCAAACGACTGTTGATATTGGGAATGAAAAGCGAATGGCTATTATATTATTCCCGTCCATTAAGTGAAAAAACAAAGTTTATTCAAAATACGATTTCATATTTTGCTCAAGACGAACCGCGATTCCGTTATTTCTCACGATTTAAAATATTAGACAGTTCTGACAATCTTCGCATGGGTCATGTGCGGGAGATCGCAAACGGAAACGTGTTTATCCACAAAATATGGGTCAATGACCCCTGGTTGTCCTTGGGAATCTGCACCCGCAGAACCCCGTGGATATTCGATCCAAGGTACCTGCCGCGTCCATTTTATTATCGCAGTCAAGCAAATCGTTTAATGACAGAATTCGTAATGGAGTATTCGGCGGTATTTCCTCCGTTTTCTTTTTATCAATTTGGACATGAAATAAAATCAGCAAGGTTTGAACTATTTTTCAAATTAGCACGAAGGTTTGGCGTGGAACTTGAACAATATGTTCAAAAGGATGGATCTTATTTTTTCGACCCATTAATTATCAACATCGGCTACGTAATGGGATTTGAAAACAAAAAAAATGACACCACTATTCAAAATGATTCTGTCGCAATATTTGAAACAACAAACAAGATCGATCAAGGTCAAAAAGCAACTCCAGCCATGGTCGCTGAGGAATATTCATATCCGTTAATATACGTGGAAGAAGTGCTATGGCAAAAAATCGAGTCAGCCAAAGCGGTCAATCTACAAAAAAACTATTGATCGCTTTGGCTGACTCGACGGGGCGCTCCCAATGTGGATAATGTCCCGTATTTTGTAAACAGGTGGATAGTATGTCCGGTCTATAACCGGTAACCACATCAAGAACTTCTGGCGTAGCGACGGGGTCACTCATACCCCACACCGCTCCCAATTTCGCCCGATGTGACTTAAGTGTATTCAGCCAAACATCCTGATACATCCAACGCTCACGCATATATTGCAGTAGTAAATGGTAATTTAGCGGGCCATCGTTATAAGAAATAAGAGACCAGAATGCATCAATTTCATCAGGAGCAAGTGTAACGTAAAATACCTTGTCAAAAAAACGCTTCAAAGCGGATTTATTAAATAACCTGAGATAACTAAGCCAGGGTCCAATGCCGCGATTTAGCGTCAACTTCTGTGGGATAAGCATGGACCAATCTGTAAATGGAATACTCCAAACGCTGCCGTTTAATAACATTAGTTTTGATATGTTTACATGCGATCGTGTGAGCAAATCCAACGCCACAGAATCTCCAATATCATGAGCCAGAATGTTAATCTCTTTTAGGTGAAAATATTCTGCGACAAACTCCGCAATATCTGCGAACTCAAGCAGGGAATAGGGATATTTCTGAGGCTTATCTGAAAAGCCATATCCCAAAAAATCAAATAGGATTAATTCAAATTGAGATGAGAAATGAGGAATCATTCGTGAGTAATCGAAGCTGGATGTTGGAAATGCATGCAGACATAAAAGTTTGATCGGTCCATTTCCAAGACGCACGACAAATATTTTTCTGCCATTGCAATCAAGCCAATCGCCTCGATTTTTCCATCCTAAAGTCTCGCGAGAAAGTTTCATAAAAAAGTATTTTTTACCGTACAAGATCATTTTTGGATGTTGAAAAACTTTGCTAATAAAAAGAAGAAAAATCTGCGCGCGAAGCGATCTGCATCCCGATTCTAAAAATATACGGCAGAGAATTTTATTTTATCGGAAGTTTATATGACAAAAAAGATGATTATCACAATGATACAATAATATTGAAAAGTAAGGCGCACAAAATATATGTAGTTTGCCCCTCTAAATTTGTCTACACAACTAAGGATGAGTAAAAAGATCCATTCACTCACAACTTAAACGGAGGCTCCATGTTTTTAGAAAACCTAAAAAACATTTTAAGTCTTTCCCACAACGAAACAAGATTACAACGGATAGCCGACATCATCTTTGGGATTATCGCGCCTATCTTGTGCATCTACTTTGACCCGATAGTCTTTCGTGGCGCGAACTCTTGTGCAAACGGAGATTTATATCTCAACAAACAAGCGACATTTGCTTATACAGCAATAGGGTTAGGTATATTCGCTTTAATCGTATGGCTTTCAGTGGAAAGTTCCGCCAAAAAGATATCGGCATTTTTTGCGGGCATATTTTTTATTGGATTTATATTTTCCACCTTATTGGGACTAAGAATTCTTCCATTTAGTTTATTGGGACTGATCGTTTGTTTTGGAGTCATTGGATTTATACCTTTTCTAACAGCCTTGGTATATTGGAGGAACGGTATTAAAGCATTTCGATGGGCACAGAAATCAAAATCGTATCATTGGTCTATAAAAGTCGCTCTTGCCATACTTGGCATAGTGATCGTACTTGGAATACCAGCCTGGGCACAGCAACGATATCCACCAATTATTCCGACAAACAACTGCTCCAATGTATAAAATTACGCGTAAATTATTCAACGCTCAGTTGATATATTTACTCCTTATTTTTACCGCACTTTTGGCATGTGGACCAATATATCAATCCGTTGCCATGCGCTATGATTTGCAACATATTTCCATGTCCGGAAAACTTATTGATCTCGGAGGGTACAGACTACATTTATATTGCATTGGTCAAAGGATAAACAGCAATCCAATAGTTATATTAGAAGGTGGAATTGGAGCTCCGTCATTAATGTGGGACTTGGTACAGTCTAGTGTTGCTGAAGAAATGCGGGTTTGCAGTTACGATCGAGCAGGTTATGGTTGGAGCGATCCCAGCCCAACATCGCGTACGGCAAATCAAATAGCCAGTGAACTTCACAACTTACTTCAGCAAGCGGGAGAAGAACCGCCTTACATACTAATAGGACATTCCTTTGGCGGCATTGTCGTCCGTATATATGCCGCTGAATATCCTACCGACGTTTCAGGCATAATCCTGGCAGACGCACGACACGAAGATTTCTTTGAGCGTATGCCCCCTGAATACCTTGTGCTTGACAAAAAAAATTTACAGCATGCAAAACAACTCAAACTAACAACTCCGCTTGGGATTACGCGCTTCGCCGGGATGACAGGAAGCCTGGACGCCTTTGAAGCATATTTATCGCCATTGCAAAACGATATCGAACGTGAAGCCTGGTCGCTCATGATTTACAACCCGAAACACTGGTCAACCGCCGTAGCAGAACGGGAATCCATTGAAGAGAGTTATCGGCAAGTTAAGTTAACATCTCTGCCGCAAGATTTGCCGCTCGTTGTACTCACCGCAGAAAATGGTATTGAAGCCTGGAATTCTTCAGAAAGCCCAATTAACGACAAAGCCAAAGCGACATGGATGCAAATGCAAAGAGAGTTGTCTCAGTTATCCTCGCAAAGTCAATGGATCATCATCAAGAACAGTGGTCACTATATTTACTTTGACCAACCCGATGCGATTATTAATGCCGCGCTGTCACTGCTGGAAAGATGAATAACCAAATCAAATGCGATAAAAATTATTTACATAAATTGATCAGAATTGTTTCACGTGAAACAAAACACAGGAGAAAGAATGAGCACAAAAAGCACGATCATCACATCCGCCATATTGATTACCATTGCCATTGCCGCAGGCGTATTATTATGGAATCAACTTCCAGCTCAAATGGCATCACACTGGGATATCAACAATCAGGTAAACGGCTACATGCCCAAATTCTGGGGAGTGTTCCTCATGCCGCTCATCACATCTGGAATGTTGATTCTGTTCCTGGTCGTTCCGGGCATGGATCCACTCAAGGCAAACATTGCGCAATTCCGCGAGAGTTTCAACCTCTTCATCGTACTGATCATCACCTTCATGCTTTACATCCACGGGCTGACATTGGCATGGAGTCTCGGATTTACAAACTTCAAGATGAGCACAGCAATGCTGCCATTCATGGGCGTACTATTTATAGCCATCGGCTTCATATTGAAAAAGGCGAAGCGCAACTTCTTCATTGGCATCCGTACCCCGTGGACTTTATCCAGCGACAGCGTCTGGGACAAAACACATCAACTCGGCTCAGTCTTGTTCATGGCGTCAGGCGTACTGGCAGTCATCGGCGGTTTCTTCGGCGGCATGGTTGCGTTCTGGATGATGTTCATTCCGCTGATTGGATCGAGTTTATTGCTCGTGATCTATTCGTATGTATTGTATCGCGCCGAAACCAAAGCATAACTGTTTCACGTGAAACAGTAAAAAACGCAAAAAAACTGCCTCTGTAGTGGCTTCTGTTAAAAGTAGCCTGCAAGTTTCCGCCAATGTAGAGAGTAATAAAAACGATTGAAAAGACCAAATAATGGGTTTATCGCTTTCAAAACGGTTTTATTCAATGCCACTACAGAGTTAGAAGAAAAGAAAAAAATGGAAGAAAATCTTTGGCGTAGTTTCTGGGAATCGCATTTCTAATTTCATGACCGCTATTTTCAAGCAATTGATAACTCAGGGAGAATCGGCGATTGCCATGTGGGGTCCAGGTATCGCGGCGATCATCACAACTGCGTTCGTCATGAAACAGCCATTCAAAAACCTGCGCCTGAACACGCTTGGCGCAAAACACTTTTATCTGTGGGTCATGGCTTCTGCCAATCGGATTACTGTCATCGGATGATTGCTCACTTTTCTTTTGGGGATGGCTAAACTGGATCTGAATTTTACGATGATGCGCGATGCAATGGCTTCTGCATTTTTGCGTTCGGCGAAGAACGAGCTGGTGCGGATTTTTACTTCCGTATCCTTATGTAGATTGGACAATGGAAGGCAACCCTGATCAGCGGAATTATTTGGGATCTGCGGCAAACACCAGCGGTTGCACATGGTTCCATAAATGCTGTTACTGGGTTACCCTTGATATTTTTTTAACCTGGATTCAACATGGCTTTGAGCGGAACAGTCGCAACTCCAGTTGCATGGATCGGAATGGTGTTGTTCATTGTCTGGCTTATGTGGACAAAGAAACTTCCTATGCAAGAGCAAATCAATGATCAACAGGCGATTCAGCAATAAGAATAAACGCAGTACCGCATAACTTGCTATTTGATTATCGTTTGTCCCCAAACCTTAGCCGCGAATTCCGCAAATTCACGCGAATTGAACTAAAAAAT
>JAIFKY010000129.1:22319-29949 GCA_020049345.1 Anaerolinea sp. | reverse complement strand
GGCGGAATGACGCGCTGGCTCGTGCAGATGAAGCCCAAGAATTTGGACAACATTATCGCGATGGTGGCGTTGTACCGTCCGGGTCCGATGGCATTTATTCCTGACTACATTGCGCGGATGCACGGCGAAGCGGAGGTGGAATATCGTCACCCTGCGATGGAGCCGATATTCAAAGACACCTTTGGTATTCCTGTGTATCAGGAACAACTGATGCGTGCCGCCGTGGAATTGGCCGGGTACACGCCCTCTGAATCAGATGAGTTGCGCAAGGCGATTTCCAAAAAGAAAAAAGAAGATATCGACAAACACCGTGCCAAGTTCGTCAAAGGCGCAGTTGAAAAAGGCATGGATCAATCCATCGCCGACGCGATCTACATGGATTGGGAAGAGTTCGCGCGTTACGGCTTCAACAAATGTTTGCCCGGCGACGTGGAAGTATTGGACGCATCCACTGGTCGTCTTGTAAAAGTGGAAGACCTATATCGCGGACTGGCAAATATCACCGAGACTTTATCCTGTGATATTCCTTCGCTGAAATTAAAGAATCAGCCGGTGACCAAAGTCATGGAAAATGGTGTCAAGCCTGTTTTCCGTCTCACCACCGCGTTGGGACGCACCATCGAAGCCACAGGCAACCATCCTTTTTACACCTACAACGGCTGGCGCAAATTGGATGACCTGCAACCCGAAGAGTTCATCGCCGTTCCGCGCATTATTCCCGTGGAAGGAATGAAAGAGTGGAATGACCACGAAGTGATCGCGCTCGGGCATTTGCTGGCGGAAGGAAATCTGTGCCACCCGTATTCTGTCTATTATTACAATCAGGATGAAGAACAGGTAAAGGATTTCATCCAAGCCGCTGATGCGTTTGAAAATGTCAAATGCACGACTGCTATGCACAAAGGTACTTATTCGATTTACGCCGCGCGTGCCGATAAACGCTTTGAGCCCGGCATTTTCTCATGGGCGCGTGAACTGGACATGCTGGGCAAGAATGCGCGCACAAAGGAAATTCCCGCGCCGGTCTTTGAGTTGACCAACCGCCAGATCGGAATCATGATCAGCCGCATGTGGGACGGCGATGGTCATGTTGATGTGCGCGGGCGCAGTTTGTATTACGCCACCGCTTCACAACGTATGGCACAACAACTTCAACATTTATTGCTGCGCTTTGGCATTATCAGCCGCCTGCGAACTGTTGAATTTCCCTACAAGGAAGGTCGTATCGGGTATCAGGTTTTCATCACAGGCTATGAAAACATCAATACTTTCAAGGAACAAATTGCCTGCTTCTCTGTCAGCCAAAAGCGCAAGCAGGCGCTTGTTGAATTGACGGCATTTGTTCCGCCTGTTGCAGTTGGCACAAAGGACATTGTCCCAACCGCAGTGAAGGAATATATTCGCACAGCCAAGGATCAATCAGGTTTCACGTGGAAGCAAATTTCAGCAACCACAGGCGTTGCGCCGCGCGAGTTTTCCCCGACCAATTCTGCTGGCAAAGTTGGCTTTGGCAGAAACACCCTGCAAAGATTGGGCAATTATTTCGACGACCCCAACATCAAACGTTACGCCGAAAGCGACCTGTATTGGGACCGCGTTGCGTTCATCGAATACGTCGGCGAGAAACAAACCTATGATCTTGAGATCGCCGAAACACATAACTTTATCGCCAACGATATTCTGGTTCACAACAGCCATGCGGCAGATTACGGTGTCATCGCGGTACAAACCGCCTATCTAAAATCAACCTATCCTGCTGAGTATATGGCGGCGCTGCTTTCTGCCAATGCCGGACAAACGGACAAGATCGCTTTTTATGTTGCTGATTCGCGCAACATGGATGTGCCGGTTCTCCCGCCAGATGTGAACGCCTCAAATTGGGACTTCGACATCGAAGACCCCGAAGGCAAGGCTTCCATTCGCTTTGGGCTGGGCGCGATCAAAAACGTCAGTCAGGGCGCGGTGGAAACCATCATGGAGGCGCGCGCAGAAGGTAAATTTATAGACCTCAACGACTTTGCCCGCCGCGCTGACTTGCGATCTGTTGGCAAGCGTTCGCTCGAATGTTTAATTAAAGTTGGCGCGCTCGACCAATTTGGGAATCGCGCTTCGATGCTGGCTTCACTTGACCGCATTGTGGCTATCAGCGGAAATCACTTCCGTGCGGCGGATGCGGGACAAATGAGTCTCTTTGGAGCGGCAACAGGCATTGTTGAAGAAATTCACCTGCCCGAAGTCAAAAACGTGGACAAGCGCGAAATGCTCAACTGGGAGCGCGAACTGATCGGGCTCTACATTACAGATCATCCGCTCAATGAACATCAAGCCATCCTCGCGCAAATTGTCAGTTATTTTTCGGGGCAGTTGTCTGAAGCAGCGCACGAAGAAAAAGTCCGCGTTGCTGGGCTGATCACCATTGTCCGCCCGTACACTACCAAAACAGGCAAAGCCATGGGCTTCGTCACCATTGAAGATATTCAAGGCACAATTGAGTTGGTGATGTTCCCGAAAACCTGGACAAAGTTCATGGACAAAATGACGGTCGGGCAGATCATCATTGTCAAAGGCAAAGTGGATAACGCCAACCCGCCCGCCAAGATTCTGGTGGATGAGATTGAGACGGAAATTAAAGTTACCACTGTGGTTGTGGATGAGAGCATAGAGTCCGCGCCGCCGATGCCGCCCACACCGCTTCACTACAAGTCTAAGGTTGATTTTCCCCAAAAGGCAACGAATGTAGGTCACGCTTCCAGCGTGACAAAGCCAGTTGTAAACGATGTCGCAAACGCGACCTACCAAACCGCCGAGGTTGCGCCCGATTACCCCGCCGACAACGACGCGCCGCCCCCGCCCGATAACTTCCCTGATGGCTGGGATATGGAATGGCAGCCGTCCTTTGATGAAGCCGCAGTTGCCGCCAAACCTGAGCCAAAATTCAAGAAGAATGAACCTGTCACGCCGCCGTTGATCACGCGCGCGGTCACAGCGTTGGCGAATATTGAGTCGCCAGATCAAGCCGAAGAGCGGCGCGAAGCGGCTGTTCAATCCATGTATGTGCCGCTGGCGAAAGAGAATAAGGACAAGGATCATCCACCCAGACAGTTGACCGTGACTCTGCGCTCGACAGGCGACCACGAGCGCGATACGCGATAAGCGCCGCATCAAAACCTTGCATGGATTGCTCACCGCCCAGCCCGGACGCGATAAATTTAGTTTTCACATTTTTGAAAATAAAAAAAGTTATCTAATTGATTTCCCAAACAACAATACGCGCATCCACCCTGAACTTTTGGCGCAGCTCAAAAAGTTGATCGGCGAAGAAAACTGGCGTGTTGAAGAGATTACGTTTCAATAATAAAAAGTCCCCGTGATTTTCAAAATCACGGGGACTTTTTCAAACTGTAGTTTTTTTTCTGGTGATGAGCACGATCAGGAATACGCCGACCAGTAAAATGCCTACGACGCCGTACGCCTGTCGAATACCTGCCATATCAGCCAGACGGCCCAATACCAACGGAAGCGCCAGAATTGCCGTGCCTGAAGCCAGGGTTGCGCGGGCGCTTGCCTGAGTTGTGTTGTTGTGAGCCACTCCAATTGCCAGTGAAAGGATCAGGGGGTACATGCCCGCAACGCCAAGTCCCATTACGAATAACCCTGTTAATCCTACAGAGGGAATATTTGTCATCCAGAATAAGGCAAATCCAATGCTTGCCAATACGATGGATGCAATTATCACGTTGTGTACCGAGAAGCGTTGAACGAGACGGCTGACGCTCATGCGACCAATGATCATGGCGGCCAGAAATAGACTGACGGACTGCGCGGCGTTTACCCGTTGCATGTTCAGGCTGTTTTCAAAGTAGTCGGCGCTCCAGGAGATCATGCAGAATTCCACCGACACGGCGAGGACAATTGCCACCCAGTAGACCCAAAATAGGATCGGCAGGGATGCGGGCGCAGAATCTTTCTGGGGCGATGCTGGCTGTGGCAGGGCGGTGTTGCCAAACCCAAGCCGCATCAACAGCGGAAAGATGGCGCCTGCCCCCAAAGCCAGTCTCCAGCCGCCGGGCAGTCCGGCTGTCCATCCCACCATGAGCGGGGCGGCAGTGGATACCAGCGAGGAGATGACGTTGGCTTCTGATAGCGCCACCGCGCGCGATGCGCCGTGCTGGTCGGATAATGTCGAGGGGATGATCACCAGAATCAGCGAGCCGACCAGCCCCATGCAGAACGATGCCGCGATGGTGAGCGCCGCTGTCTGTCCTGTGATCAGAATTAGGGCGCTGACGCTCATTCCAAATGCGCCAAGCCAGAGCGCGCGCTGCCGCCCAATACGTTGGATCAGGATGTGACCGCCGAACCCAACGAGCAACATTCCAACCGCAAACGCGGTGAAGTGCAAACTGCTGACGGTGTACGAAAGTTTCAGTTCATGCTTGAGGAACGGGGTGATTGGACCGAGGATATTGAGGAAATACCCATAGAAAGCCAGTAGAAGGTATGCCAGCCATGTGAAGCGGTTTCGATGAAAGGTTTGTGTTGTCATATTTTTTGAGTGTTGGGATGCGTTTCATTATAACTGAGCGGCTGTGGTTTCAAAATTTGAGGATTGATTTGAGCGCGTTTCAAATGAGTTGAAAGAAAGTTGTGTTGCGTGTAACGTGTTCCGTTTGAAGGCTGTTGGGCGCCGCCGATAAATGCGACCTTTGTTTTTCAAGAGTCCGTTACAATGGATATGCAAAATAATTGTTTGAGGAGACCAACATGAGAATCGAAACCATCACCCGTACACCCAAAAATCAAACGCACAAAACGCCCTTGCTCTTCGTCCACGGCATGTGGCATGGCGCGTGGTGCTGGGACGAGTTCTTCCTGCCCTTTTTCGCGGAACATGGTTACCATGTCACAGCCTTAAGCCTGCGTGGACATGCGGGGAGCGAAGGCAAAATTCGCGGCAATACGATTGCCAATTATGTCAGCGATGTGGAACAGGTTGCTAAAACGTTCGATACGCCGCCTGTGGTGATTGGTCACTCAATGGGTGGTTTTTTGACGCAGAAGTATCTGGAAAGAAATGAGGCGCCCGCCGCTGTTTTGCTTGGATCAAGCCCACACTTTGGGTTATGGCCGACCTTTTTCCGACTGCTTGTGCAGCGTCCGCGTGTGGTGTTGAAAGTGACTGCGCAACTGCGTTTGTATCCCATTGTGGAAACGCCCGAAGCGGCGCGCTGGGTGTTGTTTTCAAAGGATATGCCCAAAAAGCAGATGTTGAAATATTACAAAAAAATGGACGACGAATCATTTCGCATGTTTCTTGATCTGCTGGGATTGAATCTCGCGCATCCGAAAAAGATCAAGACGCCCTTGCTGATCCTTGGCGCGGAAAATGATAACGCCGTCGCGCCAGATCAAGTTCATGCCACGGCGCGGGCGTACGGTGTGAAAGCAGAAATCTTCCCCAACATGGCACATGACATGATGCTGGAAAGCGGCTGGGAATCTGTTGCCGAAAGAATACTGGCGTGGTTGCAGGAAAGAAATTTGTAGCCATGAAAAAATTATTTATTGGTATGACGTTGCTTTTTTTTCTGGCGCAGGCGTGCGCTACATTTACACCTGCCCCCAAGCCAACAGATTCCCCTGAGGGCGTAACAAATGTTTCGGTAACAGAATCAGCCCACGGCTTGGAAAGCCTCGGCGGCGGGCCCTGTCCAGAGAGTGATTTTACATGCGTCACATTGTCTGTCCCGCTGAATCATTTTGATCCAAAAGATTCACGCACAATCGAAGTTGTCTTTGCCGTTTTGCCCGCAACGGGTGAGCGCAAAGGTATGTTTGTCACCGCCACGGGCGGACCTGGCTCGGCCGGTCTGGCTAGCGCGGAATTTTACACTGCGGCTTTTGATCCATCCATCACCGAACATTTTGACATCGTCTTTTTTGATCAACGTGGCGTGGGGCGCTCTGGCGGGTTGCAATGCTCCAATGCCGCCGCCGCGTTTTACGCCGCAGATTGGGATGCTGGCGATTCAAAAGGAGAATCTGCGCTGTTGGAGTCTGCCCGCGCATTTTCAAATGACTGCGTGACCGAAATGGGCAACCCCCAAATTTTGCCTTACCTCGGCACCGCGCAAGCCGTGGAGGATTTGGATATTTTCAGGCAGGCAATGGGCGATGAGAAAATCTGGCTGTATGGGGAAAGTTATGGCACGCAATATGCCCAAACGTACGCCGCCGCACACCCTGAAAATTTGGCAGCCTTGATTTTGGATGGCACTGTAGATTTGACTCTTTCGGGCGCGGAATATTACAAACAACAGTCGCGCGCTTTTAGCAACACGCTGCAATTAACCCTTGAGGCTTGCAACGACGATGAATTTTGCGCCGAGTCAACCGGTGGCGGCGATGCGGTTGCTGCGTACGCTAAATTGAGCGCGCGCCTCAGGCAGTCTCCAATTCCATTTGACTTTCCCCTGCCGGACGGGCAGTTGGTTCGCCGCGCCTTCACATTCTCTGACTTCGAAACGGTGACGACAGGCTCCATGTATTCAGAATCTGAGCGCATGATTTTCCTGCGCTCGCTGGTGGCGTACTCTCGAAATGAAGACCTTGTGCCGCTTGCGCGTCTCTTGTATGCCACACTGGCAGTTAAGCCTGAAACGCTGGAGACCATCCCTGACCCAACTTTTTCTGACGCAGTTTTTTACGGCGTGGAATGTCAGGATTACAGTTATTTTGACGGCGCGCCTGAAGAACGCGCCGCTGCCTACCTGAGCGTTGGCGATGAGGTGGATGCAAGCCAGCCTTATCTTTCTTCAATTTTTTATGGAGATGTGCCGTGCGCCTTTTGGCCTCACGCCAGCAAGGATGGTTCCCGCCCCGCGCCGCTCATCGCAGAAAATATCCCCACGCTTGTGCTGGGCGCAACCGCTGACCCGGCCACGCCCGTCTCAAACGGGCAGGCTGTTTTCAGCCGACTCTCAGATGGCTATCTCGTCACGCAGGAAGGCGGTCCGCATGTCACCTTTGGGCGCGGCGTTTCTTGCGTGGATGATCTGATCACTGATTTTTTGGTGAACGATCAGCCGCCGGCAAAACGCGAGACAACCTGCGAAGGCACAGTCACCGATGATTTTGTATTGTTGGCGCCTGTAAATGCGGCACAGTTTAATGATTTGCTTGAAACGTTTTATTCTGTAGATAATGAAATTTATTATCTCCCCGAATATTATTATTGGGATGTGTTCACGCCCACATCCGTCGCCTGTCCGTTTGGCGGCACATTATCTTTTGAAACGACAGACACAGGCGATTCCCTTTCGCTTGCGGATTGTTCCTTTTCGTCTGGATTTGCGATGACTGGCAGCGGATCAAACAACTACGACGAAAATGGATTCAGTCTCGATGTGCATGTCTCTGGCTTGAAGAGCGGCGCGCTAACCTACACCCGTGATGGCAATGGGGCGATCCACATTGTCGGGACGTATGGCGGCGAGGCAGTTGATCTTTCGGAGTAAACAATTCGTATATTTGACAAGCCAATCGTAGGTCAGGCTTTTAGAGATTATTTAATAAGCCCGCTTTTTGACCACAAAGGCACGAAGTCTCAAAGACTCGAAGGGAAAAACTT
>JAIFKY010000129.1:0-22284 GCA_020049345.1 Anaerolinea sp. | reverse complement strand
TTTTACGACCACCGAACCGCAGTGCATCGTTCGCAATCGGGTCTTTGACAGAGCAGCGCGAACGGATTTTGTTGCAGTTGATCCACAACCACCTTGATCAAACTTTTGAGATGCACGGCTTGCACAAGCGCGTTGCCAATTTGTACGCGGCGGGTGTATTTTTCCACGGCAGGCGCAATGGACTCAAAGCCTTCCGAGTCGCCGGGGAAACCAGGACATTCCACCACGCGATCCTGCATCAACGCCCAGCGGATAAACTGAAGTCGTCCGCCAAGTTTTTCGGCGTAGTGAATACTCGTATTAACGCGATGATCGACCCCCAGCAATAAAACCCATCCATCTTGATCTGCCAGTGCGCCAATCGGCGCCAGCGGGTTGTAGATGGTTTGTGTGTTGAGAATTGCATCGGCGCGAATGCCTGCAAAAGATTGAATGGGGTGCATGGAACGTTTTGCTTTGGGATGTTTGCGGAGCGTTTCAGGTAACATGCCCATCATTTTATCCGCAGGCATATTGGGGTGAAAAGCCTCTGCCATTTTGTTCAGATTGGTTTCGCTTCCGTATGTGATTCCATTGTGCGGCGGACCAACCTCGGGGTTGAGCATGGTCATGTATGTGAAAGTTGGCATGATCACGCCGCGCACAGAGTCCAGCAGGGCGTTGACCATGCTATCCGCGCCGCCTTCGATGTGTCCAAAGGCTTTCAGCGAGGCGTGCGCGATTACAAGGTTTTTGCTCAAGCCCAATTTGGAAAGACCAGTTGTGAGGTCAGAGAAATTAGTCATTTATTTTCCAGTCGTTCGCTTGCTGGTTGGATGTTTTTTGCCGCTATCCAACTATTTCCCCTTCCAATTTGGCTTGCGCTTTTCGATGAAGGCTTTCATACCTTCCTTTTGGTCTTCAGTTGAAAATAGCGGATAAAAATTCCGCTTCTCGGCTTTCAGCCCTTCGGTCAGCGTGGTCTCAAATGCAGTGTTGATCGAGTCTTTTGCCATGCGAACAGCCAAAGGGGCGCGCGCAGCGATTTCTTCTGCGAAGGCAACTGCGGCATCAAGGTATCCGTCAACAGGTACAACGCGGTTTGCCAATCCAAATTGAAGCGCTTCGGCGGCGGTTAATGTACGGTTGTTGATGATCATTTCCATGGCCAGGTTTTTTCCAAGCAGGCGCGCCAGGCGTTGAGTGCCGCCTCCGCCAGGGATAATGCCAATGGTTACTTCGGGTTGACCAAACTTTGCTGTTTCCGAGGCGACGATCATGTCGCATGAAATGGCGAACTCGCATCCGCCGCCCAACGCCCAGCCAGAGACTGCCGCGACAACAATTTTCTTAATGCCGCGAATGCGATCCCACAATTCGACGCGCCCCTGTTTGATCATTCCAAACGGCGTGGATTCCGCCATCTCTTTGATATCTGCGCCGGCGGCGAAGGCTTTTTCGTTGCCGGTCACCACCATTGCGCCGATGGTTTCATCCTTGTCAAAGGTCTCAAGCGCATTGAATAATTCAGTCAACATCAGGGTGTTGAAAGCGTTCATCGCTTGTGGGCGGTTGAGTGTAACAACACCGACGCGCCCGCGAATTTCTGTAAGAATTGTTGTGTAGGTCATGTTTTCTCCAAATCTTTCAGGTGGTTGAGAACTGCCCGTGAGAGTTTTATTTAAGTTGAACCTTGTAATGTGTAGCGTGTTTCGTAAATCTTTTAAAAGAGTCTCATGGCTTCTCCTTCATGTGGAAGGTCAGATTCGCCATGAGACTCTTTTTTAGTCTGTTGCAGGTTGCGCGATCATAGCCGCAAGCGGATTTTTATTCCATCCATTTGATGATCGCGTCGCCGAACTCGGAGCATTTGATCTCTTTCGCGCCATCCATCAGACGGGCGAAATCGTAGGTCACGGTCTTGGCGGCAACTGCGCCTTCCATACCTTTTACGATCAAGTCTGCGGCTTCGCCCCAGCCCATGTAACGCAGCATCATCTCGCCGGAGAGAATGACTGATCCAGGGTTGACCTTGTCCAGATCGGCGTATTTCGGTGCGGTGCCGTGAGTTGCTTCAAAAATAGCGTGCCCCGTTACGTAATTAATGTTTGCTCCCGGAGCAATGCCAATCCCGCCGACTTGCGCGGCTAAAGCATCGGAGAGGTAGTCGCCGTTCAAGTTAAGGGTTGCGATCACATCGTAGTCCTTCGGACGAATGAGCGTGAATTGCAGGCTGACATCGGCGATTGAGTCTTTGATCAACAGCATCTTCTTCCATTTGCCTTCGCCGTGGGTATCCCATAATTTCAGGGCTTCTTCCACTTCGCTTTTGATGTCGTTCTGTTGGGCGGGACTCATCATGTCGAAGCCAGGGTCAATGCTCTTGGCGTTCTCTTCCACGCTTAAGTTCGGCTTGGATTCTTTGTTGCCTAAAATCCAGGTTTCGCGTTCGGTGACGATCTCGTTGCGGAACTCGCGTTTGGCGAGCGCATATCCCCAATCTTTGAATGCGCCTTCGGTGAACTTCATAATGTTGCCTTTGTGGACAAAGTTCACGCTCTTGCGTTTGTTGAGCAACGCCCATGCAATCGCGGCGCGCACGAGCCGTTCGGTGCCTTCGACGGAAACAGGTTTGATTCCAAGTCCCGCCGTTTCGGGAAAGCGCATCTTGGCATATTCTTTCGGGAAGGCTTCTTTGAATAATTCCTTGAATTTTTTATTGTCTTCGGTTCCGTACGCAAACTCAATGCCTGTGTAAATATCTTCGGTGTTTTCGCGGAAGATGACCATGTCCACTTGTTCAGGGTGCTTCACAGGCGAAGGCACGCCCTGGTACCAGCGCACGGGGCGCAGACAAACATACAAGTCCAGCATTTTGCGGAGCGCAACATTCAAAGAGCGAATGCCGCCGCCGATGGGTGTGGTGAGCGGTCCTTTAATGCCAACCAGAAATTCTTTGAACGCATCCACGGTTTCGTCGGGCAGCCAACTCTGGAGCATCTTGAAGGATTTCTCGCCTGCGTATACTTCCATCCAGTGGATTTTGCGTGTGCCGCCGTAGGCTTTCTCCACAGCCGCATCCAGCACGCGTTCAGATGCGCGCCAGATATCGCGTCCGGTGCCATCACCTTCCACGTACGGGATGATGGGATTGTTGGGAACGTTTAGTTTTCCATTTTCAATCGAAATTTTCGCCCCACCCTCAGGGACTTTTACATTTGTGTATGCCATTTGACTATCTCCTTTGACTTGTTTTGACAAATTATAACAGCGGAACTTTCCTGCTTGTAGTCCACAATCGGTAGATCGTGAAAACAAAGCCGCCGTTGCGCTAAAAAACGATTAAACTGGATACACTCTGTCCGCTATTAGCGTCGTGAACGAATTTGATCGTTTTATAGGTAGAAATATTATAGGTAGTCTATGAGTCACATCTTTATTAGTTATAGCCATAAAAATACCAGGTACGCACACACGCTTGCAGATAATTTGCAAAGCATGGGATTTAATGTTTGGATCGACGGCCGCCTGGATTATGGATCGCAGTGGCCGCTTGAGATTCAAGCGCAACTTGATAGTTGCGCTGCGTTTATCGTGATCATGACGCCGCCTGCGTTTGCCTCTGAGTGGGTGCAAAGTGAATTGCAGCGCGCAAAGCGAAAACTTAAACCAATTTTCCCCATGTTGTTGGAGGGCGACGAACCCTGGCTTTCTGTTGAGTCGACCCAGTTTTATGATGTGCGCGGCGAGAAACTGCCAGATGCAAAGTTTTATTCCGCAGTTCGGCGGGTTGTATCTGTAGGTCAAAATGATACGACGCTGCGTTACGTTAAAAATGAAGTTAATCCGGCGCCAACGCCTCATCCCGTAAAGCCAAAAAAAGTCAGTACCGAAATACTTGTTGCATTAATTGGAGCCATCGTAACAATCGTCACGGCTTGCGCAACGATTATTGGCGGTCCATTGATTCAAAAATGGCTAAGTTCTACCCCAATCCCCGCAGTTATGGCAACAGTCGAATCATTACCGACGGTTGAGGCGAATGCGGGTATTCCGTTCGTTGTCCCCGCTTCCGATTTGACTGATATTCCAATGGTGTTGATCCCCGCCGGACAATTTTCAATGGGCAGTGGCAACGGGGACGTAGATGAACAGCCTGTTCACACGGTATATCTGGCTGATTTCTACATGGATAAATATGAAGTCACGAATGTTCTCTATAAGGACTGCGTCACAGCAGGCGCTTGTGATCAACCTCAAAATACAAGAAACTATGATAATTTGCAATATGCGAACCATCCAGTTGTGTATGTAGACTGGAACATGGCAAAGGCTTACTGTGAGTGGCGCGGCGCAGGACTTCCCACAGAAGCCCAATGGGAAAAAGCAGCGCGCGGCGCAGATGGACGCTCGTACCCGTGGGGAGATGGGATAGAGTGCAATAAGGCAAATTATCTGGGCTGTGTTGGAGATACAAAGGCTGTCGGAAGTTATGTGAACGGACAAAGTCTCAATGGTATATACGACATGGCCGGCAACGTGTGGGAATGGACCGCTGATTGGTATTCAGATAAATATTACGAGAACTCCCCAGTCGAGAATCCGCTTGGACCTGATTCGGGGCAGTATCGGGTATTACGCGGCGGCGCATGGAATCAGAATGAATATCTCTTGCGCGTATCAGCCCGCCTTGGAGTTGAGCCAGCCAATGTCTTTTTCGGCTTCGGTATCCGTTGCGCTCGTAATATAGCCCCATAATCATTGCCAAGACTTAAAATTAGAACGCACGCAACCTTGACTCTCCCCTCTCGTATGCGTATAATCCTTACGTTGGATACAAAAACCGAGTAAATACAGCAAGCGCTTGAGAAAATATTCTCGAAGTGCTTGCCTTTGTTTGTCTCTGCGTTATTTGCACTATACGCTATGCAGAGAAATCTCGAATAGCACTTTATTTTTGAGGAGAGTACCCAGTGGAAACTAAGGGACTGACCGCACTCCGTATCAGCCTTGCCTCACCGCAAACGATCATGTCATGGTCGTATGGTGAGGTGCTAAAACCCGAAACGATCAACTATCGCCGCTTGCGGCCAGAGAAGGACGGACTGTTCTGTGAGGCCATCTTCGGCCCCACCCGTGACTGGCAGTGTTATTGCGGAAAATATAAGAACCCCCGTTACAAGGGTATCACCTGCGATAAATGCGGTGTGGAAGTCACTCGCTCTGCGGTTCGCCGTGAGCGCATGGGACATATTACACTAGCCACGCCGGTTGCGCATATTTGGTACACGCGCCGCATCCCATCTCAGATGGGTATGTTGCTTGATGTGTCACGCCGTAACCTTGATCGTGTTCTGTATTTCGCTCAATATATTGTCACGTATGTGGACGAAGAAGCGCGCAAGAAAGCGTTGCAACGTTTGGAAGATGAAATTTCTGTTTCCGAGCGTGAACAGGCCGCAACCGTAAATGCCCAAATTGTTGAAATCAAGCAGCGACGCGATCACAAAATTGCCGAACTGAAGCAAAAGCAAGCCTCACTTGAACAGGGTTACGATGAAGGCATTGCAGAACAGATGGAACCCATCATTAAAGAGGGGCAGAAACTTGAAAAACTGCTTCAGGAACAGATGGGTGAATCTGCCAAGAAAACCATTGTCTTTGAACTGACTGGCGAGAATATCCTCGACGCTGGCGAAAAAGTCAACAGCAAGCATATTACGCATGTTCAAAAGAGCGTAGCAAAGAAAATCGAAACGCTTGAGAGTCAGTTAAAGGATAAAAAGCAGCTTGAGTTGGAAAGCATCAAATCTCAGTCTGCCGCATTCAAAGCGCAAGCGGATTTGGAAATGGAAGCCTTGCGCGGCGAACTGGAAAATGACAGCACTGCTTCAACGAATAATTCCTCGCGTTTGCGTGATGAATTATTGGAACTTCGCCCCTTCACATTCCTGAGCGAAATTCGCTACCGCGAACTTAAACAACGTTGGGGACAGGTCTTCCGCGCCGATATGGGCGCCGAGGCTTTCTTTGACATTCTTGAACGTCTTGACCTTGACCGGCTTTCAGAAGAACTTTGGCATGAAGTTCGCACCACCAAAAGCAAGCAGAAGCGCAAGAAATCCACAACCCGTTTGAAGGTCGTGGAAGCCTTCCGCCGCTCTGGCAACAGCCCTGCGTGGATGATCCTCACCGTGCTCCCCGTGATCCCTCCCGATCTGCGCCCGATGGTTCAGTTGGATGGCGGACGTTTTGCGACGTCAGATTTGAACGATCTCTATCGCCGCGTGATCAACCGCAACAATCGCTTGAAGCGCTTGCTCGAACTTGGCGCGCCAGATGTCATCATCCGCAATGAGAAGCGCATGTTGCAGGAAGCGGTTGATAGTTTGATTGACAATTCACAGCGCGGTAAAGCCCTCTCCCGCCGTGGTCGCCGCGAACTAAAATCTTTGAGCGATATGCTCAAAGGCAAGAAGGGACGCTTCCGCCGCAACTTGCTCGGCAAGCGTGTGGACTACTCCGGTCGTTCTGTGATCGTGGTCGGTCCGCAGTTGAAACTTAATCAATGTGGTCTGCCCAAGAGCATGGCGCTTGAACTTTATCGCCCATTTGTTATTGCGCGGCTCGTGCAAAATAATTATGCGGCAAATGTCAAAGGCGCCCGTCGCTTGATCGAACGCAACCGTCCTGAGGTTTGGGAAGCGCTTGAAGGCGTGATCGGCGACCGCCCTGTCATGCTCAACCGCGCGCCCACCTTGCATCGTCTTGGTATTCAGGCATTTGAGCCGATCCTCATCGAAGGCTCTGCCATTCAATTGCATCCGCTCGTCACCACCGCTTTCAACGCGGACTTCGATGGCGATCAGATGGCTGTTCATGTTCCGCTTTCACAGAAGGCTGTGGCTGAAGCGCGTGATCTTATGCTCGCTTCCAGAAACTTGCTCAAACCTGCCGATGGCGAGCCAATTATTTCGCCGTCCAAGGACATGGTGCTTGGCGTGTATTACCTCACCATGGAACAGAAAGCCGTGCATCGTGGAGATGGACGCGCTTTTGCGGATATTGATGAAGTGGAACTCGCGTACGCGCTTGACCAGGTGGAGATTCACTCCGAGATCAAGTTCCGTACGAAAACATGGTACAG
Organism: Anaerolinea sp.; assembly: GCA_020049345.1. Taxonomy (GTDB): domain Bacteria; phylum Chloroflexota; class Anaerolineae; order Anaerolineales; family Villigracilaceae; genus Villigracilis. The sequence continues at coordinate 15,158 of JAIFKY010000129.1, read as the reverse complement.
CGATAACGGCGACCGCCTGCCCGAAGCCGAAACCCGTATTGTTAACACAACTGTGGGTCGCGTATTATTCAATCGCGTTTTGCCTGAACAAGTTCAATTTATGAACGAGAAACTTGATAAAGGCGGCGTGAAGGATTTGATCGCTGAAGTGTACGAATTGTGCGGACAGGAAGTCACCACCGATGTGGCGGATGCTGTAAAACATATTGGTTTTACGTACGCAACAAGATCAGGCACTACGTTGGCAGTTGCCGATATTTCCATCCCGCCAGAACGCAAAGGCATTATTGACGAATCGCTCAAGGCGGTTGAAGTGGTTTTGCGTGACTTCCGTCGTGGTTTGCTGACCGAGCAGGAAAAGAACGAACGCGAAATCCAAATTTGGCAGGACACCACCGAAAAAGTGGGTGTTGCTGTACGAAAACACATGGATCCTGATGGCAACCTTTCCATCATGGCAACCTCCGGCGCGACCAAAGGCGGTTTCTCGACCATCTCGCAGTTGGCGGGTATGCGCGGTTTGATGGCTGATCCTTCGGGACGCATCATCCCCATGCCAATTCGATCCAACTTCCGTGAGGGACTTACCGCGCAGGAATACTTCATCTCTACACATGGCGCTCGTAAGGGTCTTGCCGATACAGCCCTCCGCACGGCAGATGCGGGTTATCTCACCCGCCGTCTGGTGGACATTGCGCAGGACATCATCATCAACGAATACGATTGCGGCACGCACGAAGGGCTGTGGATCAAGAAGTCAGATGATGTGGCGGGTCAATCCATTATGAGCCGCATTTACAGCCGACTTGCCGTTGAGCGTGTGCTTGACCCAAATACCGGCGAAGTGCTTGCTGAATACAACGATGTAATCACGCATGATTTGGCGCGCAAGATTGCCAACGCCGGCGTAACTGAAATGAAAGTCCGCTCGCCGATGACCTGCGAACTCTCGCACGGCATTTGCTCAAAATGCTACGGCATTGATTTGGGACGCGGCGAAATGGTCGAACTTGGATCGGCTGTGGGTATCGTCGCCGCTCAATCGATTGGCGAGCCTGGTACGCAGTTGACTCTCCGCACCTTCCATACTGGTGGTGTGGCTTCGCAAGGCGCCGCAGATATTACAACGGGTCTTCCACGCGTGGAAGAAATCTTTGAAGCCCGCAAGATGCCGAAGGGCGAAGCCGTTGTGGCTGAGATCGCCGGCGTGGTGAAGATCATGCAGTCTGAAAAATATACAGATATGCGTGAAGTTCATATTGAATACGCAGAAATGATCCACGACGAATACGTGCTTCCCGAAGATTGGAAGTTTGTCGCCAAGGATGAATCAGAAGTGCAAGTTGGCGATATTCTTGCCACCAAGGAAAAAGCCACCATCACCGCCCAGCATGGCGGACGTGTTGCCGTGGAAAAGAAAGACCGCAAGGTTATCGTATCCTACGAACAGCGCGAAGAAACCATCGAAGACATCCCCACCTCCTCGCGCTTGCTCGTCAAAGATGGCGCGCATGTCGAAGCAGGTCAGGCTCTAACCGAAGGCTCGCTCAATCCCCATCGTGTCCTCAAAATTCAAGGACGCGACGCCTGCCAGATGTACCTGATGACCGAAGTGCAGAAGGTCTATCGCTCACAAGGACAGAACATCCACGACAAACATTTTGAAGTCATCATCCGCAAGATGTTGAGCAAAGTGCAAGTCACGCGCCCTGGCGATACCAAGTATTTGCCCGGTGATGCAGTTGATCGCCTTGAAATTCGCAAGATCAACGAAGCCTTGCTGGCAGAAGGCAAACAAGCCGCCCGCTCTCAGGAAGTGTTGCTCGGCGTAACCAAGGCATCTCTCAGCACCGACTCATTCCTCTCAGCCTCCTCCTTCCAGCACACGATCAAGGTGTTGGCAAGCGCGGCGATTGGCTCCACAACCGACCCGCTCTTTGGCTTGAAAGAGAACGTGATCATCGGTAAACTCATCCCTGCTGGAACGGGCTTTATTCATGGGCGTTTCACAGACGAGCAAATTCAAAACAACGCGCGGCAGTGGTCGCAACTTCCAGACACCACTATTGGCGACTAATACTTGTATCGAATATTGAAAGAAACAAGAAGCGACCGCAAGGTCGCTTCTTGTATAATTAGGATATGAACGCACAGCCTACTGCTTCAAAAAAACCAATCGGATTGCCAACCCGGGGCAAGACCGCATCGAATCGACTCCGACGGGTGGATAACTTTATCCTGCTTTATGAGCCTTCGCTTCTTACCCGTGCCGATGGGCTGTTTCAGCGTTCTATGTTCATTGATCTAGGCTACGGCTTTGACGCCCGTACTACGCTCGAAAGCGCCGAACGTTTTAGGCGTGTAAATCCAAGCCTGCCCATTCTTGGCGTTGAGATAGATAAAGAACGCGTGGAGGCTGCATTACCCCATGCCAATGAGATCACCCACTTTCGGGTCGGTGGATTTAATTTGCCTTTGCAGCCAGATGAATCGGTCAGGTTGATCCGCGCATTTAATGTTCTGCGTCAATATGAAGAAAAGGATTTTTTTCCCGCGTATCAAAGACTTGCACAGTATGTTTTAACTGGCGGATTAATGATCGAGGGCACATCGAATCCTTTTGGTAGTATTTGGGCGGCAAACCTTGTGCGGAAGGCGGCAGACGGGTGGGTAAATGAAGCGCTTGTTTTCAGCACCAACTTTCACATAGGGTTTGACATCACCGATTTTCAAGCAGTGCTGCCTAAAAATTATATTCATCACGTTGTGCAAGGCGAGTTGATTTATGATTTCTTCGAGGCGTGGAAGCGCTCGGCGGCTGAGACCATTTCTGCAAAAGTGTTTGGTTTGAAGCAATGGTTTGGCGCTTCGGCAGAGAGCCTCGCCGCAAAAGGTTTTAAAATTGATCTTCATAAAAAGTGGCTGGCAAAAGGCTGGCTGATCTGGAATAGGTAAAAAATGAAAAACTCTTTTAAATTGCTCGCGTTGTTGTTTTTTATGGCTGGCTGTACCAGTAGTGTGCCCGCTACACCTGTAACTGAAACTGAAACGAAAAGTCTCGTATTTAAAAACACTGTGGTGAGTTTGACTTTTGATGATGGTGACGCGGATAATTATTCCGTGCGCTCTGCCCTCGCAGAAAATAACCTGCCCGCCACGTTCTATGTTGTGAGCGGCTTTACCAATTCAAACGGTTACATGACTGAAGATCAACTGCGTGACCTCTATAATGACGGCAATGAAATCGGCGGACATACACTCAGCCATGTCAATCTTGAGGATGTGCGCGGCGCAGATCTTGAGCGTGAGGTTTGCCAGGATCGTTCCAATTTGGTTGCGTACGGCTTCGATGTAACTTCTTTCGCTTATCCTTTCGGGCATTACGACGATGAAGCAAAAAAAGTCGTAAAAGATTGCGGGTACGGCAATGCGCGTGGTGTGTCAGATGGACCTGAGACCATTCCGCCCGTGGATGGGCATGGCTTGCGCGCCATGCCATATATTGTGAGCGACACACGCTTCCCGAAAATGGTACGCTATGTGACCGAAGTCGAAAACAGCGGCGGCGGCTGGGTCATTTTTGTTTTTCACCATGTTTGTGATGGCTGTGATCAGTATGCCATTAAGCCGCAAGTATTCGCTGAGTTTTCACAGTGGCTTGGAGAGCAACAATCCAATGGACTTATTGTAAAGACGGTCGGGCAGGTGATGGCTGGAGATCAGTAGACCCACTTAAAGTTGTTATGACATGGTAAATTGAGAATCTTTGAGCATTAACAAGTTATCAAAAAAACAGTAAAATATACGCAGGAGACTATTTCATTATGCCCTCGTTGAATGAAGTCCTGGCTGTAATTTTGGGTGGAGGGCGCGGAGCGCGCCTCTATCCGTTGACGCAAATGCGTTCCAAGCCCGCAGTGCCCATTGCGGGTAAATACCGTCTGATAGATATTCCAATCAGTAATTGTATTAATTCGGGGATATATCGTATTGCAGTGCTGACTCAGTTCAACTCAGTATCTTTGCATCGCCATATTACAAATACCTACGATTTTGATGCATTTCATACGGGGTGGGTGCAGATCTGGGCGGCAGAGCAAACTATTGAAAGCGCTGACTGGTATCAAGGCACTGCTGATGCAGTGCGAAAGCAAACGCTTGAAATAGCCTCCAGTGGAGCCAAAAACGTATTGATCCTTGCTGGCGACCATCTTTATCGCATGGATTACAATGCGATGGCTGAATATCATTGGGCTAATAAAGCCGATGTTACTGTTGCTGTTCAGCCGGTTCCAAAGGAGGAGGTGACACGTTTTGGAATCTTAAAACGGGAACAGACCGGTCGAATTTCCTCTTTTGTTGAAAAACCAAAAGATGTTGAAGTTCAAAAGAAATTCATAAGCCGAGATGATGAAGCGCGTCCATTCCTTGGCTCCATGGGCATTTACATGTTCAAAACCAGAGTGCTCATGGAATTGCTCGCGAACTTCCCAAGTTACCATGACTTTGGCAGTGACATCATTCCCCAGGCAATTAAGAGTCATTCTGTATTCGGTTTTGATTTCGACGGGTATTGGCAAGATATTGGAACGATCCGCTCTTTCTACGAGACCAACCTGGCACTGACCACCCCGGAACCCCCGTTCAATTTTTATGATCCAAAACTGCCCATGTACACCGACAGACGTTTTCTGCCCGGTTCCATTGTTGAAGACAGCAAACTTCGCAATGTGTTAATTGCTGAAGGCAGCCGGATTCTAAAATCTGATATCAGCCACTCGATCATTGGTATTCGCAGTCAGGTTTCCTCAGGGAGCGTTATCAAAGACAGCATTATGATGGGATCAGATTATTACGAACGTGGAGATGAAGGTCTGCCCATTGGCATCGGTTCCAATTGTCATGTTGAAGGCGCCATCCTTGACAAGAACGTGCGCATTGGCGATAACGTAATTATTCGCCCATTCCCGCGCAACACAGATATGGATAACGAAAAATGGTATGTGCGTGACGGGATTGTTGTCATTCCGAAAGATGCAGAAATTGCGTCGGGTACAAAAATTGCTCCTGAATAACCAATAATATAAACACCCTCTTAATGTTTAACGCAAAGCCGCAAAGAGTTTTAAATCTTTGCGGCTTTGCGTTACGCAAGTGGAAAATTTGAAACTTGCGCATACTCGAAACGAATTGGCGTTTAAATGCCGCGTTGTTTGGCTTGAATTGCAATCCACTTGTAATTACCAGATATGGAGCGCAATGTAAGGCAACCTTAAAATTATTAAAATTATGCTATACTCGCATATATGAAGTCACCGCGCGAATATTGGCCGCGCTGGGCAGAGACCTTGCGCCGTTATCAACTTCACAAATTCACCGCAATTCTTCTTGAAGCGGGAACTCCGCTCGCCTTGATTGGAGCGCAGGTATTGTATTTTGGCCGTGGGTTGATCGTGAATGATCAATTAACGGCTTTGGCTTTAACCCTGGAAGAGGATAATGAAGCGCGCGCGTTTGCGTCCTTCCTGGTTGAAGAGAGGGCATCATCATGATCAGCATTGAATTGATTATCTTCGCGGTCAGCGCATTCCTTTTGCTGGCGATTACGCTTTGGAAGCGTAAATCACCAGCCCGATTGCGTGAGATTCCTGCGCTCTCCCAGTTGTATCGTATGATGGGACTTAGCGTTGAAGATGGCACACGCCTGCATATCTCCCTCGGATCAGGTGGTTTGCTTGACATGCGCGGCGGTTCCGCTTTGGCCGGGTTGGCGATGTTGCGTCATATTGCAGAGCGCACTTCAGTCAGCGACAACCCTCCGGTTGCATCTGCTGGAGACCCGACCCTTGGTTTACTTTCACAGGATACTTTACAGGCAGGTTATAAAGCCGCAGGCGCTGAAGATCTATATGCACCCACTACCGGACGCGTAACCGGACTAAGTCCGTTTGGCTACGCCGCTGGCGCGATGCACATTTCTCAGAACGAAAATGTTTCTGTAAATATTATGATCGGCCATTTTGGACCGGAAGTTGCGCTGCTCGCCGGCGCGTCAGAACGCGAGAGCGTTGCCATTGTTGGCGCAAGCGATAGCCTTGCCGGTCAGGCTGTGCTTTTTGCAAATACACAAGATGCGTTGATTGGTGAAGAATTATTTTTAGCAGGCGCTTACCTTGGGGCTGGCGCTTCACATCTGGCAAGCCTGACCGTGCAGGATATATTACGCTGGCTCGTTATCCTTGCTTTGTTGGGTGGCGCAGTTATGAAAATTTTGGAGACCATCTAATGCGAGTGATCACCGTCTTTATCGCAATTATTTCAGGTCTTGCCGTTTTGAGCGGATATTTTTTATCGGGACTATTCCCCGTATTGACAGAAGTTCAAACGCATTTATTGAACGGGGCAATCATTCTTACAGGTATTGCCGCTCTGGTCGGAATTTTTAATTTAATTTCGGTACACACTGACAAGGTTCGCCGTGGCGAAAAGGGGAGTGTGTACAGCGCGCTTCTTGTTATTAGTTTGGTTATTACGTTTTTCCTCGGCATTATCCTGCGCCCCGAACATGATGCCATGCAAGTGGTAATGAACGGCATTGTTATCCCCACCGAAGCCGCGTTGATGGGCATTCTGACCATTTCATTACTTTACGCGGCAATTCGCCTTTTGCGCCGCCGCGTGGATATGATGAGCATTATCTTTTTACTCACAGCCGTAATCATTCTTTTTGGGTCAGCCACCCTCCCGTTTGGCGAAATTCCCCTGCTTGGAACTTTCTCACGTTGGGTGACGCAGGTCTGGGCGCTTGGCGGAGTGCGCGGTATTTTGATCGGCGTTGCGCTTGGCTCTCTCACTACTGGTTTGCGTGTATTGTTTGGCGCAGACCGTCCTTATGGCGGTAACTAATGGCAAACGTCATTAAATGTCCTGTTTGTGGAGAAGGCAACCTGCCAGATCAGGAATTCTGTCAGTATTGTCAGGCTCGCCTGCAACCGTTGACGGGAAACCTCAAAGGGGCTGATGCGCCCATCACACCTGGGCAACTTCCAACAAAGATAAGCACCGCTGATCTTGAACCCGTCCTGCCGCAATGGTTACGGGAAGCGCGCAGTTCGGCACGGCAAACCGCTGAAGAAGAATCTGTACAAGCCGCGCAGCCAAAGCCGGCGTCCCGTCCTGCTTCTTCAAGTGGGAACGACTTTTTGGCTGGGTTGCAATCTGAATCACAGGACGACAATGAAGAAGATGATGTGCCAGACTGGCTTTTGAATATTACCGGCGAAGCGCCGAAAACAAAAAAGCCTCAATCTGAATCCTCTGAAGTGCGTTGGGTGGAATTGGGAGATAAGAAAGATTTTACTCAACCAGAGCCTGTGTCTGACGACGTTCCATCCTGGTTGACTGGGGCAGGTTCATCAACTCCACCGCCCAGTGAAAAAAATGATTTAACTGATTGGTTCAGGAGCGCGGACGATTCTCAACAACCGTTACCGCCGCTCTCCACTCCACCTGTTTCTGATCCACAAGATTGGTTGCATTCAATGGCGGCCGATGGCGGCGCGTTCACTGATTCGGGAAACAATGTTGCAGACGAGTCTTTTACCTCCTCTGACACGCCCGATTGGTTGCGTGCGATGGATGCGGAAAGCGCCACGCAAAACGTGAACGCTCCGTTTGGCAATTCAAGCCTGACGCCAGATTCTTCTGATACACCTGATTGGCTGCGCGCGATGGATGCGGAAAGCGCCGCGCAAAACGTGAACGCTCCGCTGGGCAGTTCAAATTTGCCGCCAGTTTCTTCTGAAACACCCGATTGGCTGCGCGCGATGGACGCGGAAAGCGCCGCGCAAAATGTGAACGCTCCGTTTGGCAGTTCAAGCCTAACACCAGATTCTTCTGAAACACCCGATTGGCTGCGCGCGATGGATGCGGAAAGTACCGCGCAAAACGTGAACGCTCCGTTGGACAGTTCAAATTTGCCGCCAGTTTCTTCTGAAACACCCGATTGGTTGCGCGCGATGGATGCGGAAAGCGCCGCGCAAAATGTGAACACTCCGTTTGGCAGTTCAAGCCTGACACCTGATTCTTCTGACACACCCGATTGGCTGCGCGCGATGAGCGCGGAAAGTGGCGCATCTTCAAGTAATGTGAATGTGCCGCCTGCTTCTTTTGAAACGCCCGATTGGATGCGAGCGATGGATGCGCAGGAAAAACCCCAAAGCGCTGAATCTGCCGGTTTTTCAGCTACAGGTTCGGGGGAGTCGGGCGCGGCATTTTCATCCGATGGGGATACGCCGGACTGGTTGAAAGGACTCGAATCGGGCTCGTCTTCATCGGATCAAGATTGGTTGAAGGGGCTTCAGGCAGACGAAGGTGCGCAGCCCGCGGCTGAATCTGCGCCGGCTTGGTTGTCATCTGCCGAGCCCGTTGTTTCTACGCCTGAGCCGCCCGCTGTCGCGCCGAAAAAAGAGGACGATGCGTTGGATCTTCCAAGTTGGTTGAAAGCCTCCGCGCCGCAATCTTCCATTTTTGACGAACCAGTTGTTGCTCAGGAAACGCCCGCCGCGCCTTCTTCTGACACACAAGATTGGTTGAATGCGTTTAAATCTACCGATGAACCCCAAGATCAAAAGGCTTCTGCGTTTTTGATCGAGGAGCCGGTTGCGCCGACTGTATCCAAGGGCGACGATAAACCTGATGCAGATGCGCTCTTTACTGAAATGCCTGATTGGCTTTCCATTGTGGACGATTCGGCGTTGCACGAATCCATACCTGCGCCGATTACAAATGTAGATGCGATTGCGCCCGGTGATTTGCCTTCATGGGTTCAAGCCATGCGTCCGGTGGATGCTGGCGTTCCACAAGTTGTTTCGACTTCATTATCTGGTGACAAGGCGTTTGAGTCTCGTGGCGCGTTGGCTGGTTTGCAGGGCGTGCTTCCTGCGGCGCAGGGATTTTCTCCCACAAAGAAACCAAAAGCATATTCGATTAAGATGAACGCAAGTGATGAGCAGCAGGCGCAAGCCGTGTTGTTGGAACAAATTCTTACGGCAGAGACTGCGCCGGTTTCGATTGACTCTTTCTCTGCGATTGGAACTTCACGGGTTTTGCGTTGGCTGCTTGCGTTCCTCTTTTTTGCGGCTTTGATTGCGGTCTTGCTTATGCAGACGCAGATATTCTCAATGCCTGTCGGTATGCCGGTTGAGGTTGCCAGTGCGTTGCAAGTGGTTCAATCTGTTCCGGAAGGTGCGCCTGTTTTAGTGTCGTTTGATTATGAGCCTGCCCGTGTTGGAGAAATGGAATCGGTTGTGGTTCCGATGTTTGATCAGATGCGCAATCCGCGTTTGACTTTTATTTCGACAGATGCCACAGGCGCGATTTTGGCTGAGCGCTTCATTTCTGGACCTTGGGCTGGTCATAATTACCAGAGCGGAGTCCAATATTTGAATTTGGGTTACCTGCCCGGCGGGCAAATGGGCATCCGCGCATTTGCAGAGAATCCATTGGTAATTGCCCCTTACGCGATTAATCAAAATTCAAGCCTGCTCGACTTCGCCCCCATCTCTGCCTGGAACTTGCCGCCATTGCAAGGCGTTACTTCATTCTCACAATTTGCGGCAATTATTATCGTGACTGACAATGCTGACTCGGCCCGCGCTTGGATCGAACAAACCACATCTGTGCGCGGAACAATTCCTTTTGTGGTGATTTCCAGCGCGCAAGCCGCGCCCATGATCCAGCCGTATTATGCTTCACAGCAGATCAATGGTTTGGTAAGCGGTTTATATGGCGGCGCGCTGATTGAACAGAGTGCTGGTCGTCTGGGTACCGCCCGCGTTTATTGGGATGCGTATGGCATAGGCATGTTGCTTGCCGTGGTTTTGATCTTCGGCGGCGGCTTATTGAATTTCGTCTTGGGTTTACGCGACCGCGCGGCGGCAAGGGAGGCAAAATAACATGGTGATATCTCCCGAATTGATCAACCTGATCACTGGCGTGATAAGTTTTCTATTCACCCTGCTTATCTTTAGTTATGTGCTTGGGGATAATCCGCTTTTTCGGATTGCAGTGTATATCTTCGTAGGCGTTTCTTCAGGCTATATTGCCGCAGTTGCCTGGTGGCAGGTGATTATGCCGCGCCTCGTTTATCCCGCAATTTCTGCTGTAAACACCGGCTCTTCTGCTTTAATGCTCGAACTGGGATTAGTTTTACTCGGCGCATTAATGCTTCTGTTATTTCCGCATGTGACAGGTTTGGGGCGGATTACGCTGTCATTTCTGGTTGGCGTGGGGGCGGCGGTGACACTTGCCGGTGCGTTGACCGGTACGCTGATTCCGCAAGTGATGGGAAGCATCAACGCCTTTGACTTAAACGCCGCCAGCGCGCGTAATATTGGCTTTATGGAAGCAATTTTCAACGGCGCGATTATCCTTGTTGGCACAGTTCTTACGCTCGCTTATTTTCACTTTGGCGCGCGTCCAAAAGCAGATGGCTCCATGCATCGTTTGGGTCTGATTGAAGCGTTGGCTTGGGGCGGGCGTGTCTTTATCGGCATTGCCTTGGGCGTGGTATTTGCAGGAGTGTACGCCGCCGCATTGACCGCCTTAATCGAGCGCATCTCGTCTCTGATTACTTTCATAACTGGTTTTCTTGGGAATTTCCTTTAATTATGGCTTCTTCATTGATTGATGGTAACTCCATTCTTGCCGTAGATGTTGGCGCAGCCAATACGCGCGCGGTCATGTTTGATGTGGTTGAAGGCGAATATCGCTTTGTGGCTTCTGGCGTGGCGCCATCCACCGCTGAAGCGCCTTTCAAAGATGTGAGTGAAGGCGTCCGCAATGCAATTGTCAACTTGCAGGCTGTTTTAGGGAAAACCCTGCTTGATGGCTCGCGTGATCTGATTACGCCGAGTCAACCCAACGGCTCTGGTGTGGATGGGCTGGTCGTTACCATATCCGCAGGACCAACCATCAAAGCGGTACTCGTGGGCTTGCTCAAAGATGTTTCACTTGAAAGCGCGCGCCGGCTGGCAGAATCAACCTATGTGCGAATTGTTGAAACTATTGGTTTGAATGACCTCCGCAAACCAGAACAACAAATTGACGCCATTCTGCGCGTGCGCCCTGATCTAATTGTGATCACTGGCGGCACTGACGGCGGCGCATCGCGCTCAATTCATAAATTGCTTGAACCAATTGGGCTTGCCAGTTTCTTGTTGCCTGAAGAAAAAGTCCCCGCGGTATTATTTGCAGGGAATGAAAAAATTACAGAAGAAATCAAAACGCTGGTTGGGTCGTTTGCCAGTGCCCTGCATGTCAGTCCCAATGTGCGCCCCTCGCTCGAAACAGAAGACCTTGAGCCAGCCCAGCGTGAACTTGCCAATATGGTCGTAAATATCCGCAAACGCCAAATCAAAGGCGTAGACGTTTTGGATGTTTGGTCTGGCGGTCATGTGTTGCCAACGGCTTATGCCACCGGACGCATGGTGCGTTTTCTTGCCAAAGTATACAGCGCAGACAAAGGAATTTTGAGCGTCGATCTGGGCGCATCTGCGGCGGTTATCTCGGCGGGTTTCAAAAGCAAATTTACATTAAACGTGTACCCGCAATTTGGGATGGGTGATACCCTGGCTGGATTGCTAAACCACACGACTCTCGAAGATATTTTACGCTGGTCATCACTTGATATTTCCGAAGGTGTTCTGCGCGATTACCTTCATCAAAAATCATTGTATCCTTCCACCATCGCTGCCACAAAAGAAGACCTTGTTATGGCGCAGGCAGTTTCGAGACAGGCTCTTTACCTCGCAATGCAGTCTGCACGCCGCGATTTTCCGCGTGATGCAGCCAGAATCAAACCGACCTTGACTCCGCTATTTGATCCGATTCTCGCCAGCGGCGGCGCATTAAACGACGCCTCACACCCCGGACAAAGCCTGCTTCTGCTCCTCGACTCGATCCAACCTGTTGGAGTGACCACGGTCATTCTTGATCAAAATAACCTGTTGCCTTTGCTTGGCGCAGCCGCCGCACAAAATAGCCTCCTGCCGGTGCAAGTGATTGAATCTGGCGCGTTTCTCAGCATTGGCACAGTGGTTGTGCCGATTGTCTCAGCCAATTATGGCACTCCCATCCTGCGCGCAACCCTGGTTTACGAAAACGGCGCAGAATCGCGTGTGGATTTGAAATATGGCAGTCTGGAAACTCTGCCGCTCTCAAGCGGCGAAACCGGAAAATTGACCATCCAATGCCTGCGTGGCGCGGATGTAGGCTTTGGACCCGGCCGCGGCGGCACAATCTCAGTCAGCGGCGGCGCCTTGGGCGTGGTGTTTGATGGGCGTGGACGCCCGCTAAACCTGCCTGCCGACGCTGTGCGGCGGCGGGAACTCATCAAAAAGTGGAATTGGACCCTCGGAGGCGAGTAGACCATGCAAGCGCCCGTACATCACATTATTGGTCTTACTTCCATTGTGCGTGAACGGCTTTTGCCGATCTCAGGCACGGTACTTGTGCGGCTTGGCCAAAAAGTCAACCCAAGCGATGTGGTCGCTGAAGCAAACTGGTCGCGCGAGCATGTCTTGTTGGACGTTGCGCAACTATTGGGCGTGAGTTCCAATACAGCCGATCGCCTTATAAAATGCAAAGTGGATGACCGTCTCGTTGCCAGCGCAGAGATTGCGGTCGGCAAAGGGCTTTTCCCGCGCAGTGTTTCAACTCCGCGTGAGGGGCGCGTGGTGGTCGTGGGCGGCGGACAGGTACTCATTGAAGTCGGCGATTCGAAAATGGAATTACGCGCCGGAATTTCCGGTACGGTGATTGAAGTCATCCCAAACCGCGGCGCAGTGATTCAAACTGCCGGAGCGTTGATCCAAGGTGTTTGGGGCAACGGACGTATTGATTCGGGCTTATTGGTGAATCTTGCAGAAAAGCCAGATGGCGTGCTGACCGCCGCGCGACTGGATGTGAGTATGCGCGGATCTGTGATTTTGGGCGGCATGGTCAAAGACGCCGAGGCTTTAAAGGCCGCGGCAGATTTGCCAGTGCGCGGGCTGATCCTCTCAAGTTTGTACCCGTCGCTCATTCCGCTGGCGCGTGAGATGCGTTATCCAATCCTTTTGACTGATGGCTTTGGTCCCCTGGTTATGAATTCCGTCGCATATAAACTACTTAGCACAAATGTCAAACGCGATGTCACGGTGAATGCCGAAGCGAATGATCGTTATAGTGGGAATCGTCCCGAAGTGATTATTTCCCTGCCTACTTCTGCAGACCTGCCGCCGCTTCACGAGTTCGAAACGTTTGCTCCGGGGTTGCAAGTTCGTATGCGTCGCCCGCCCGCAATGGGAATGATAGGATCAATCGTTGCGGTGAAACCAGGTCTGACCACGCTCTTGAGTGGTTTGCGCGCGCCTGCGGCTGAAGTTAAACTTGAAAATGGCGAAACAGTTGTTGCGCCTCTTGTAAACCTTGAAGTTGTGGGATAATATCCCCGTTGTTGTTATAAAATTTAGTCAGATCCCATGGCATAATAAAATATACGGGATAGTATGCAAATAATAATGACAAAATAACCAGGAGAGTGCTTGATGTCTTTCGATGAAACCAATACTGATGATTTTGGAGAAGCCCCTCTTCCAGAGGAAGCAAATAATAACCGCACTTTTATGATTGCGGTTGGTATTTTAGGTGGAATTATATTGATTTCTGTTGCCTGTCTTGGCGCGGTGTATTTATTCAGCAGGCAGAAGGCCGCAGCGACTACGCAACAACAGACTGACGCGTCAGTTGCTGCTACTGCTACTTTTGATGCGATGCAAGCGCTTATAAATGAATCTTTGACTGCAACTGCCACAGCGGCTTTTTTGCCCACCACCACATCCACTTTGCCGCCTACCACCACTCCTCCTGTTGCGCCCAAGGCTCCTGCCACATCCACGCCTGATCCGGCAAATCCCGCAGGTTTGTCTGGGACATCAGTTGCCGCCACGGCTACAGTTGGCGCGGCTTATACACAGGCTGCCATCGCCGCAAAATTTACCGCAGCGCCTACCATATCTACTTTGGCGAATGGCGGTTTTGCCGATGATTATGGCTTGCCTGGTTTGGTGGTCATGGCGTTGGCTTTTGTGATTGTGATTTTGTTCGCACGCAGATTGCGGACTGTGCCAGACACAAAAAGATAATTGATTTTTTGAAAATAAAAAACGCCGTCCAAAAACAGGGCGGCGTTTTTTGCTTAAAGATGCCCATTTTGGGCGACAGCCATTTTTACCCAAATCGTTCTTCGCGCCAGACATCGGCGCGGTTGTGATAGCCAGCCTGTTCCCAAAAACCGCGCTTGTCGCGCGACATAAATTCCAGCGACCGTAACCATTTTGCGCCTTTCCAAAGATAGGGTGTTTCCAAATCCTTTTGGCTGGGAATAAATCCCACCATTCCGCGTAGTGGATAGCCGTGGTCGGGCGTGATCGGTTCGCCATCCAGGTGAGTGGCAAGCAGGAAATTTTCCTGCAAGACAATCTCAAGCGGCAGGTTCACTGTGAATCCATACTCAGCGTGTTGCATGACATGTGTGGCGGTTGGCTTGATTTTGATGATGCCCTGATCTACCAGCGTTTTCACTGAGACCCCTTCCCAAGTGGTGTCTGCCTTGCTCCAACGCGTAACACAGTGGATGTCCATTTTTATGGCAGTGCGTGGCAGTTGATTAAACTCAGCCCATGTCCAGCGTTTTTCTTCCTCCACTTCACCCCACACGCGCAAATCCCATGCGGCAGGGTTGAAAGACGGCACAGGACCGTAATGAAGTACAGGAAATTTTAACGTCAAAGACTGCCCAGGCGGAAGCCTGCCTTCAGAGCGAATGCGATCCTCTTCCTTGCGGCGATCAAAACCTTCAAATGCAAACATAATTTACCTCGTTTACTAAAATGGAACGAAACCAACATAAAATAGACTCTATTTGTCCGGTTGATGTTACCTGTAAAAGATTATAGATTTCTTAACTTTATCGTCAATACCTCTTATAATAGTCCAAATTAAAGCGTGAGGAGAAGAAATAATGTTTTAAACAACGTTTTCAATATCGGTTCGATAATTACATGGCGCGTGGTTCAAGCGCCATGCTCACGGGTCTATTTTTCCTGTCTGCATTA
>JAIFKY010000088.1 GCA_020049345.1 Anaerolinea sp. | reverse complement strand
CCGATCAGTCCTTCTTTGATGCTTAGGATTGTCACCGCGCTGTTCTCGGCAATATCCAAATCTTCCATGAGCGATTCAACGCTGACTAAAGCCTGCAAGCGATTCTTCTTCATGGCAGACATTTCAGCAAGGATCTGTTTCAGGTCAAGTCCTTTGGCCTCCGCTTCTTCTTTGATTGTTTCAACAGCGGATATCAATAGTTCATTTTTTGCATCTGATTCATTTAGTTGCGCCGCAAGGGCGAGGATATATAAAAGGTCTTCGCGCACGCGCTTGACGCTGCCTGGAATTGGCGCGGCTTTGTTGCCAACCCAGTGAATGGCTTCGCCGGTGGCTGTGGCAATGGCTTCAAAGGTTTTTGTTCGCACAAGTTCAGTGGTGGCGGCTTCCAATTTGAACATCAACTGCGCGTTATTAATGGCAATTGCAATTTGATCAGCCATGGCTTGCAAGGATGCAATATCATCTGCTGTGAAGGCGTTAAGTTGATCGCTTTGCACGGTTAATGCGCCAAGGGCTTGCGTTTGAACGATCAGCGGCAATGCCATCTCAGATCGTGTGTCGGGCAAAAATGGATTTTTGAAACGTGAGGCTTCGCCCGCCACATCCAATGCGATTTTCGCCTGTTGTTTGATGATCGAATTACCAATCATGGATTTCTCATCCACGGGTAGGCGATAGTTTTCAGCCATCATCTTGCGCCCTGCCAGCGCATACCCTGCGCGCAAGACTGCCCATTGTTTATCTTCTGAAACGAGAAAAATACCCGAATAATATAGGCTGAATTCACTGCAAATGATATTAACGGTGTGCTTAAGCAGGTCGTCCATATCCAAAATGGATGTGACCATCTGCCCGACGCGCGCGGCGGTTTCAAGCAGTTTATGCCTGCGCTCCAACAGCAAAAACATGCGCTCATTCTGTTGCAGCAAATGTTTGTTCTTTTCCACCGTGGCGCTTAACTGGCGAACATTCCCTTCCAGGCGCTCAACCAATTCCTGTTGATATGCCTGCAAGTGCTTTTCAGCGTCTTCCAGAAATTCGACCTTGCCGTTAAGGTATGCGCCCACCTGCTCGACAAAATCATCATCAATGGGCTTGGTGATAAATCCCACTGCGCCCGCCGCCAATGCGCGCTCGCGCGCGCCCGTGGATAAATCGGCTGAGACGATGACAATGGGCGTTTCAGGCAGCATCTTGTGCAGGCGTGTCGCTGCCTCGCTGCCAGTCATGTGCGGCAGGCTGTGATCAAGCAGAATCAAGTTGGGGCGCGTCTCTTCGGCCAGTTGAAAACCGTCCAATGGATCAGCCGCTTCCAGCACCACATACTTGTGCGAAAGCAAACGCCGCACAAGCGAACGGGTTTCGTCGCTGTCTTCGATGTAAAGGATTTGTGGAAGTTTACGAGGATCGCTCATGAAAGGATGAATGATGAATGATGAAAACCAAATTACCGATTTACCGCTCTATTATCTGCAACCTTGTGATCGTCAAGTCGCTTTTGGACGATCTTGCCAATGGCTTCGGCTGTGATGGGCGATTCATTAATGACACGTATAAAATCTGCGCGCGGAATGATAACCACTTCAACGGGCTGGTTGCCCGCGCGCACATTGGCAATGGATTTACCGTCATCCAATAATTCCACTTCGCCAAAAAATTCGCCTTTGCTCAAGTTGGAGATTACATATTCCTGGTTTTTTTCGTCCAGCAAAACCACATCCACCTGACCGGTGCGGATCATAAAGAAATGATCCACCTTTTGATCACGCGGGATGATGGTTTCTCCAGGCTGATAAACACGCTTTTCGGCAACCTTTGTGAATTCAAGCATGTGACGGTGCCTCAACTGCGGCAGGGATTTTGAAACGGTTTCGTCTATCATCTCGCCATCTGAAATAATGATGTTGCGGTGCGTGCGCGATGTGAGCGACGGGTCATGCGTAACCATCACAACGGTTTTGCCATGCGCCACAAACCCTTCAAAGAGTTGAATGATCTTGTCTGCCGAGCGCGTGTCAAGGTTGCCTGTGGGTTCATCGGCAACCAGCAGGGGCGGGTCACAAGCCATGGCGCGCGCAATGGCGGCAAGTTGCTGCTGTCCGGTTGAAACCAGCACAGGCAATTTATAGGCGAAATTTTCCAGCCCAACCAGGGTCAATAGTTCCATGGCACGTTTGGGGCGCTCGTCAAAATCGTACATATCCGCGTAATCCATGGGGAGCATTACGTTTTCAAGCAGTGTCAGCATGGGCAATAACTGAAAGAATTGAAAAACAATGCCCAAATTTCTGCCGCGCCACTTTGATCTTTCACTTTCGGTGACGCCTGTGTAAATATCGGTGCCATTCACAACCACTTGACCTTCTGTGGGGTGATCAATGCCTGTGACCATATTTAACAACGTGGATTTTCCGCTGCCCGATTTTCCAACAATGGAAACAAACTCACCGCGATTGATGGTCAAATCTACGCCTTTTAAAACGGTGAATATGCCCGCGGCATTGGTGAAGCGTTTGACGATGCCATGCAGTTCGATCATGGACAGGGCGGAGCCAGCAGAATCATTTTTCAGCGGGGCGCGAAGCGATGTTTTTTTCATCTGCGCCTCACGGTGGTTTTGTCAAATTTCGAATCACCCTGCGAGTCTAGCAGTTCGCCATCGGCAAGAGTCAAACTGCGCGAAAAGCGACTGGCAAGCCCCATGTCGTGTGTGACCATGATAATTGTTTTTCCCTGATCGACAACAAGGTGTTCAAAAACATCAAAAATATGGTCGGCGGTGATCGAATCCAAACTGCCAGTTGGCTCATCGGCAACTAAAATCTGCGGGTCGTTGGCGAGGGCGCGCGCAATTGCCACGCGCTGCTGTTGCCCGCCGGAAATATAAGCGGGCAATTTATTGGCATGTTCTTCAAGTTCCACCAGTTGCAGAAGTTCCAGCGCGCGGTCGCGCGATTTGCGCGGATGAAAATTATTGGAAAAATCCATTGGCAGCATGATATTTTCAACGAGCGTGAGCATGGGCAAAAGTTGAAATGATTGGTAGACCACGCCCATGTTTTTTCCGCGCCAAAGCGCGCGCGCATCTTCGCTCATGTCATGCACAGACAGGGCTTTGCCATCGGTACGCTCCGCGACAAAGACCTCACCGCTGGTGAGTTCATCCACGCCATTGATCATATTAAGCAAGGTGGATTTCCCCGCGCCCGACTTGCCGACAATACCAAGAAACTCGCCCGAATTGACTGTAAGGTTTACATTTTTCAATGCGACAAAATCGCCTGCGGCTGTAGAGTAGGTCTTATTTACTTCACGTAACTCAATGATAGAGGTTGTCATATATATTCAACTTGATTTTACCGCCATTGTACAATTCGCTGTAAAAGACAGGCTTGCAGATGGTTTTCAATTGTTTTGCAAACAGGCAATTAGCGCAACAACTGCCTTTTGCGGTTCTGGTTTTATAACCGCCAAAACAGGCGCGCGCCCCGCTGAAAAAACTTCACGCACAGTTCCGGTCACCCAATGGCGCGGCAAAATTCCAATTGCGGCAGATTCGGATTTTAACATATCAGACATATTCTGCGGACTGACGGCTATTTTTGCAGATGAAGAGACGCTTCGCCCCTGCATAACGAGCTGATCAAACACCCGTTGCAGGTCTGCCGCTGAGGGATAAACCCAAACCTGCGCCGAGGGGTTGCCCAATGCAAACAGGGTTTGCGCTTCAGCCAACGTCAGGTCGGGCATGGAACTTTCGCCATGCGCCACAATCAGAATTTCCTCCTCGCCGATTTGGTACGCGGGAGAGATGAGGGTCTCAGGCTCGCCAATTTGCAATAAAACATCAGGCGAATCTGCCGAGATTTTGATCACTGTGTTTGAGTTTTCAGCGCAGGCATACAAATCCGCAAGCCAGGGCGTGACCGCCGAGGTTGCGTAAGCGGTAACAATCACCTGCTCAGGCTGCGGCGTCGGCGCACAGGCTGAGAGGAAAATCATAAGAACAATGTAGGTCACGTTTGTAACGTGACGACATTCTTTACCAATTATCATTTACCAATTGCTCAAAAGCGCCGCCAAAAGTTTGGCGCGGTCTTCGAGGCTGTCGGCGAAAATATATTCGCGTTCCGAATGGTAGCCTTCGCCAATTGCACCCATGCCGTCCAAAACAGGAATGCCGAATGGGGCAACAAAATTTCCGTCTGACGCGCCGCCTGTGCCGCCGGCTTTGAGTTCCATGCCGAGTTTATCCATTGCTATTTGCGAGGCTTTTTTGAATGCCGCCTGATTGCCTTCACCATATGGCATGGGCGGACGGTTGTACTCGCCCACAACTTCAAGCGAAGTGCCGTCGAGGACAGGCTTAAGTTTTTGCATTTCGCCTTCGATGCGTTCCCATTCGCCGGGGAGCATGACGCGCACATCCACATCAATGCTGGCTTCGTCGGGGACGACATTTGAGACTGTGCCGCCGTGAATCACGCCGACATTGAGCGTGGTCTGTTTTTCGTAGTCGGTCATTTTTTGGATCGCGATCACCTGATGAGCCATTTCTTCGATGGCGTTGCGTCCCGCTTGATGATCGCCGCCAGAGTGTGCGGCGCGTCCCTTAACCTTGACATGGAACTCACCCACACCCTTACGCCAGACCTTGAGCGAACCATCCAGCAACGCGCCTTCCAAAACAAAGACAACTTCAGATTCGCGGGCGAGGGTTTCAATATGTTTGCGCGAGGTGGGGCTGCCGATCTCTTCGTCAGAGGTGAACAATGCCGTGATTGGACGAGAAACCGACTCCCCGTTGGCAAGCAGCGAGGAGAGGGCGCTCAGGGCAATGACAATGCCCGCTTTCATATCCAAAGTTCCGGGTCCGTGAATCCGACCATCTTCTTCTTTGTATGGGAAAGTTTGGATCGTGCCGAGCGGAAAGACGGTATCCATGTGGCAGAGAATTAAGATCGGCTTTGCCGAAGGGCGAAGGACAAAGGGTGAACGATGAAAACGGGCAAGGACGAAATCGCCAGTTGCTTGGTTTGGGATGATCTCAACCTGTGCGCCAAGTTGACGGCATTTGTCGGCGACAATTTTGCCAACACCATCCACCGCAGATTTATCGTGGGAGGGCGATTCTGTTTCGACGAGTTGTTTGAGAAAAGCGCGCATTAAAAAGCCTGCACAATTAAAAGGATGAAGCCGACCACCGCACAATAAGCGGCGAAGACATAAAGTGAATGTTTGCCAAGGTAGTTGATCAACCATTTAATGGCAAACCAGCCAACAAGCGCGGCGGTAATAAATCCAACAACCAGCCGCGGCAAAAATTGCGCGAGTCCTGGCATTTGAATCACATCCAACATTTCATAGCCACCCGCCGCAAGCATGACAGGCGCAGACATGAGAAACGCAAAACGCGCCGCCGAGGGGCGATCAAAGCCGCGAAACATGCCGCCGCTGATGGTTGTTCCGCTGCGGGATGCGCCAGGAAAGACTGCGATAACCTGCATCAACCCGATCACAAGCGCGTCAAGCCAGGTCATGGAGTTTAGGTCGCGATCTTTTTTGGAAGCCCACTCAGCAAGCGAGAGTAAAACTGCGGCGGTAAATAATCGGATTGAGGCTTCGAGCATGGGCTGGCGGAACAGCGCCTCAACTGCGTCCTTCAACAAATATCCAGCCAGTAAAGCGGGGATGGTGGCGAGAATAATATAAAAACCCAAATTCCTTTCGGAGGTCGAATGTCGAAAGTCTAAGGTCGCTTTTACAATGGAAAGCAAATCTTTCCAATAGAATGCGAATAACGAGACGATGGTTCCCAATTGGACAATGACCAGAAAGGAGAACATCGCGTCATCGGCGGGGATATTGAGAATCTTTTGCGCGATGAGTAAATGCGCGGTGGACGAGACAGGGATGAATTCAGTCAATCCCTGAACGATGCCGAGGAGAAATGCTTGAAATAGGTTCATGGAATTAAATATACCTCAATGGGTTGATCTTTACCTTTTACGGTTACCTGTTTTTGTTCGCCTACCACCCTGTTTGCAAGACTCAGGCGTGTATCTTCCGAAATCCATATCTCCCCTGCCTTGGCTATTTTTTCAATGCGCTCGGCAGTATTAACTGTATCGCCGATGACATCATAAAAACGCACGTTTTGTCCGCCAAATAAGCCTTCGACAAGCAAGCCTGTATGAATGCCAATACCTACGCCAAGTTCCCTCTTAAACAAAACCCTGCCAAGAGTTTCCTGCAATTCACGCGCGGCGCGCACGGCTTCATCGGCTTCGATGAAAACCGCCATGACTTCATCTGCGGTGAATTTATATTTGATGATTTGATAATTATTGAACAATCCTTCAACGGTCAAATAATATCGGTTGAGCAGGGATGCCACTTCTTCGGGACTGCGACGCTCGCACCAGTTGGTAAATCCGCGAATATCGGCAAACATCATCGTGCGTTTCTGGCGCGAGAGACGCATGGAATTGGGATCATTAATGGCGCGTCCAAGCAGGTTTCTCCCCAACAGCCATTCAGAATAGACTTTCAACTGATCCGCTGTCTGCCGTAAAAGCAGTGAATAATGATGGCTGGAAACATTTGCCAAGCCCGCCGAGAGTCCCAACAAAAAAACAGCCAGCGCGAGGAATTGATGTGAACCATCGGAAAAAAATTCAATCAGAGAGACTGTTTGTGTAGGGTTGGAATATGTCTCGAAGGCAACATACAGCGCAAACAAGATTTCCGCGCGCACCAGGTTTTCAAGCAGGAGCAGAAAGTCAGACCACATATTTTTTTGAGGCAGTTGGGCTGCTTGCAATAACCCAATAATCAGCGCAAAGGTTAAATACATTACATGGTACGGCGACTCGAAAAACTTTAATCCCTCAAAAGCCATTTCACCGACGGTGTATAACGCAGGTGCAACCAGACTACCCAACAACCGCTGCCAGGCGAAAGTTGAATGCCAGCGCGTTAGCACGTAAGCCTGCACCAATACGGCAGGAATCAACAGGTAAAGATCGGGCTTCTTTAGGAAGTTCAACCCTTCAATCAAAAACTCAAGCAAGATCAGCGCAAGCGGAAAATATCCGGTATTGCGAAACAGTTCCTGTAAAAAGCGGCTCAAGAAAGAGCCGGAGATGCGTTGTTCAATTGTATATTCAGGCAGGGCGGTTTTCATTTTTTTATCTCAGTTAGTGGCGCGCGCGTTGCGTTATTCCTCCACTGAACAAGAAATTCAGCGGACTTGGATTCAAAGGTATTATCCAAAATGGACGCACGCAATGATTCTACCAAGCGAATCAACGCCCTAAGATTGTGAATGGATAACAAAGTACCAGCCAGCAATTCCTTTGCCACAATCAAATGGCGGATATAAGCCCGTGTAAATGTCTGGCAGGCGTAACAATCACAAGTCTCATCGATGGGGCGTTCATCGCGGGCAAAGGTCGCGTTCATCATATTCAGTCGTCCCTCTGGCGCAAACGCCGAATGATGACGCGCCAGCCGCGTGGGCAGAACGCAGTCAAAAATATCCACGCCGCGCGCCACGCCGTTGATAATATCTTCAGGCGTGCCAACACCCATCAGGTAGCGCGGTTTATTTTCAGGCAACAGCGGAACGACAACATCCAGGGTGTTGTGCATTTCTTCCTTCGTCTCCCCCACCGAAAGTCCGCCAATGGCAATGCCGGGCGTATTAAGCGATGCGATGAATTGCGCCGACTCAGCCCGCAAGTCGGGATTAACTCCGCCCTGCACAATGCCAAACAAAGCCTGATCGGGGCGCGTCTTGGCTTGAAGCGAACGCTCCGCCCAGCGGTGAGTCCGATTCATGGCGATTTTGGAATATGCCAAATCATTCGGGTCGGAACATTCATCAAATGCCATGATTATATCCGCGCCAAGATTCTCCTGAATGGCAATGGATTTTTCAGGCGTGAAGCGATGCGTGGAACCGTCAATATGACTCTTAAAAGTTACACCGTCATCATCAATTTTGCGCGTCTGCGAAAGCGAGAAAACCTGAAACCCACCCGAGTCAGTCAACATGGGATTGTGCCACTGCATAAATTTATGCAAACCGCCCATGTCACGCACCAGTTCGTCGCCAGGGCGCAGATAAAGATGATAGGTATTGCTCAACACAAGCGAAGCATTGATGCTTTTTAGATGCTCAGGCGTAAGCGTTTTGACCGTGGCCTGTGTGCCAACAGGCGCAAAGACCGGAGTTTGTAAATCGCCGTGAGGCGTGGAGAAAATCCCTGTGCGGGCGCGATTGTTTTTTGCGGTGATTTGAAAAGAGAACATTCAGTGATTATAAAGGTAGGATTGGAAAAATGGAAATCAGGAATGGAAAAACCGCTTCACCCGCCGCGCAGGGTTGATCCTGTTTCGATAAGCATTATCTCCCCATTAAATAAAAAATGTTCCAGTCAGGGTGAGGGGGGCACCCTAACTGGAACAACGATATTTTCACATAAAACCCAAATTTTGGCAAGGGGCAAATTTATAAAAAAAACATCCAACGCACCTCTGGAAGACGAAAATCGCTTTCGCTTTTAGAGAGTCCACTTTTTGACCACAAAGGCAGGAAGTCTCAAAGACTCGAAGGGAAAACTTTGTGGCTTGGTGACTTCGTGGTGAAGTTATTAAGTCACCTTACGCGCCTAAAGCGTGATTCCCTGAGCGGAGCGAAGGGTCTCTACCTTGAAATAAGAGGTTCTTCGCTACGCTCAGAACGACACTGCGTAAGGCGAGTTATTAACTGATGTTACGCAGTGATCAATCCCGAAGGTGGTATGTTGAGCCTGTCGAAACAGATGACATAATTCTTCTGTAAGAACATGACACCCTTCGGAGTTGTTTTCGCGCAGCGGAAACAACAGTTATCTAATTACCAGACTAATCATCACCACCATCGCCACCACCGTCACCGCCACCATCCCCGCCTTCATTGCCATCATGGCAGGCAGTACAAGTGGCATCATGCAATGTGGATGTATGACAAGTACGGCACGACGTACCGCCATGATTAACGCCAGATCCGCCTTCATCTGCTATGCCGGGATGCGAACCATTATATGAAGCAGACCAGTTACTTGTACTATGACATGAAGCGCAATTGGAGCCGAACATGCCAGAATGATATGCGGGGTCTGCGTGACAGGAAACACACGCCGAGGGTGTGCCAGAGAACTGACCGCCTGTGTGGCATCTCTCGCATGTCAAGTTGGTATGACTGCCCGTAAGGGGAAAACCGCTCAAGTTGTGATTGAACGTCGCTCCCCGCCAGGTTGATGTGCCATGACACGAGACACAGCTTGTGCCAAACTGTCCGTTATGTTCATCGTCATTGCGATGACATGAATAACAATCCTGCGATGTGCCTTTGAAAACTCCATTTTGGTGGCAACTGGTACAAGCCGCGTTGATATGCGCGCCAGTCAATTTGAAGGCGGCAAGGTTGTGGTCAAAGGTTGCGCCCGTCCACGTTGATGTTGTATGGCACGAAGCGCAATTCGTTCCAAATTGTCCGTTGTGCTTGTCATCACTGCGATGGCATGAATTGCAATCCTGCGGTGTGCCTTTGAAAACTCCATTTTGGTGGCAACTGGTACAAGCCGTGTTGACATGTGCGCCAGTCAATTTGAATGCGGCAAGGTTGTGGTCAAAGACTGCGCCCGTCCATGTTGATGTAGTATGACAGGTGGCACAATCTGTACCAAATTGTCCGTTGTGCTTATCGTCGCTGCGATGGCAGGAGAAGCAATCCTGCGGCGTGCCTCTGAATACACCGTTTTGATGACAACTTTCACAGGTTGCGCTAACATGTGCCCCTGTCAACTTGAAGGCGGCGAGGTTGTGATCAAATTTGGCTGGTTTCCAGGCTTCGGTGGAATGACAGGCGGCGCAATCCGTACCGAAACGTCCTTCATGTGTTTCGTCTTTTTGATGGCAGGAGTAGCAATCTTGCGGTGTGCCTTTGTAAATGTCGTTTTTATGACAGGACTCACATTCTGCTTTTACGTGCGCGCCAGTCAATGGGAAGGCGAACAGGGAATGATCTACGGTGACCTGATCCCAGCCTGCGGTGGAATGACAAGCCGCGCAGTTTTGTCCAAGTTGACCGTTATGTTCGTCGTCCTGTTTGTGGCATGAGAAACAATCCTGCGGCGCGGACTGTAAATCTGCAACGGTACGCGCATTAAGATGGCATTTGGAGCAGGCGGCTTGGGTGTGCAACCCTGTCAATTGAAACGGGACCAAGCCATGGTCGAAGTTGGAGCCGAGTGTTTCGAGTCCATCGTGGCAGTTCAGACAATCCATGCCAAATTCAAGGGTGTGCGCTTGTGTAAAATCAGGCTGCATGGTGAAGTGACAATTGACGCAGTTTGACATTTCAAAAGGAACGTCATACTCACCCGAATGGCAATCAGCGCAAGTGAAGGGTTTGCGATCTATTTTTTGTTGATGCGATTGAAGTGAAAATTTGAGGTTGTCATGTGGAAAGTCGGAAAGATCCATATCAACCAGTGCGGCGTGTGCTCCGCGATGCTCGGGGTGACAGGCTATACATTTGAGGGGCGTTTCCTGAGTCGTGCCGAATAAATTCAAACTGACGGTAATGGGGCTTTGAAAACCAGAGGGCGAAGTTTGCGACTGCAAAAAAATTGCGTGCAGTCCAGTATTTGAATTCAACTCCGTACTGATTTCGGTATGACAAGCCACGCAGCGATCTGCCATGGTTGCCGCTTCCCAGGGTGCGGTATGGCAGGTTTTACATTCACCGCCAATCTCGGCATGGGATGCAACGCCGCCCAAAGATTCTTCGCCAGGTTCTGCATTCAAAGCGCCTGCGCTGAATAATGATCCGCCTTTCGCATACACGGTGCCAGCAATTACCAACAATGTGATCAGCGCAGAAAAGATTGCGGGAATCGAAAGACATCCAAAATTTTTCCTCATATCATGTTCCTCAACTATTTTTGGAATTTAGAAAAACTGGGCGGGATGTCCCGCCCAGTTTTTCCATCTAATCGTCGTGCTCGCGTCCATCTGCGTGACATTCCATGCAGTTCTCGAAATTAGAGATACCTTCTTCTCTATGCTTCGAACTGATATTTGATTCGTTATGTTCATGACAGCCATAACAGGTATAGGTCTTATACCCAGCGGGGTGACAAGTGGCGCAGGAGACTTGTCCACCTTCGCCATGATTTAATGGGAAGGTGTGATCTCCATTAAATGTGGCGGGGGTCCATGCGGTTGTGGTGTGACAGGCAACGCAGTCTGTGCCAAATTGACCGGCATGTTCAGTCGGCTCGGCATGACAAGCCAGACAGGTTGTATCCAATCCTTTGAACTGACCGTTTGTATGGCACTGCTTACAATCTACATTTGTGTGCGCCCCTGTCAACGGGAAATTGGAACGGGTATGATCAAACGTTGCGCCATCCCAAGTCTTTGGGGTATGGCAGGCGGCGCAGTCTGTGCCGAACTCACCATTGTGTTCATCGTCTTTTTGATGACAGGAAACACAATCCTGGGGCGTGCCTTTGAACACGTTGTTGACATGGCACTGGTCACACTTCACTTCTGCGTGTTCGCCTTCCAGTTTGAAGGCTGAAAGGTTGTGATCAAATTTTGCGTCACTCCAATCCGTTGGGTTGTGACACGCCGAACAATCTGTGCCAAACCCGCCTTCATGCTTGTCATCTTTTTGGTGGCACGAGAAACAATCCTGCGGCGCAGATTGCAAATCTGCAACAGTACGCGCATTGAGGTGACATTTTGTGCAAGCCAAATTGGCATGTTTGCCGATTAATTGAAATGCAAACGCGGAGTGTTCGAAATCACTGCCGAACTTATCCACGCCATCGTGACAGGCGAGGCAGTCTGAGCCGAAGGATAAGACATGTGATTGGGTAAAAGCAGCGTCTATTTGACGATGGCAACTGTCGCAGGTGTCTGGCGCGAATTTTGTTATATCGTCTTGATGACAATCTTTACAAGAGAACGCCGCTCCCGCCGCTGTGAGTTGATGCCCTTTCAGTGAGAATCCCAACGCCTCATGTGGGAACGTGCTATCTGCCATATCTGTCAATGCGGCAGTTTCGCCGCGATGTTCGGGATGACAGTCACGGCAGGCAAGGGCAGTGGAACTCTTCTGCATAATTGCGCCATGCAATTTCGCCACGTCTTTCATTTGCGCGGCAATTTCGGTGTGACAACTGGCGCAACGATCTGCCATGGTTTCAGCGCTAAACGACGCGGCATGACAGGCTGAACATTCGGTAATCTGCGCGTGTGAAGTTACGCCGCCAAGCGAATCGCCGGGCTGGGCGTTCAACTCACCCGCCGAAAACATCTGGCTGCCGCCTGCAAGCGCAAAGCCTGCAATCGCAAATAATGTAATGAGTGTGGCTATGACTCCAGTGGCAGTAAAGCACCCAAGTTTATTGTTGTACATAATGGCATCCTACTTCAGCAGCGTGGCGTAATAAATTGCCCCGCCAATGTGAACGAAGGCTGAAACAAACAATGCCATGCCAATTGGAATGTGGATCGTGTGCCAGAGCGCCATCAATTGACGCGCCTGCCGAAGTGCGGCTTCTGAAAGCGTGCCTTCAATTTCAAG
>JAIFKY010000095.1 GCA_020049345.1 Anaerolinea sp. | reverse complement strand
CCGACAGGCGCGCTCAAGCCGAAGCGTGAATTTTTGTTGGAGCAGGGCATGACTCCGCAGGAGATTGGCATTCTCAACAGCGGGCGAAAAAAGAGAAAATAGCATGGAGTATTCTGCGGTTTTCTACGGTCTTGCCTGTGCTGTCGTCTGGGGCGCGGGAGATTTTAGCGGCGGGATGGCGGTTAAGCGCACCAACCCCTACGGGGCGGTGATTGCGGCGCATGTCGTCAGCCTGATCATGCTTTTGACTCTGGGAGCCATCACAGGTGAGGCTCTGCCACCGATACGAGATTTATTGTGGGGCTGTGTGGCGGGAGTTGGCGGCGGCATCGGTTTGGCTTTGTTGTACAGCGCGCTTGCATCGGGACAGATGAGCATTGCCTCGCCTGTTTCGGCTTTGGTTGCGGCCGGATTGCCCGTTTTGTTCGGCGCTTTTTCGGAAGGACTGCCGCGGAACAGCACGTTGATTGGGTTTGGTTTGGCGCTGGCGGCGGTCTGGTTGATCTCTGGCGGGGTTGGCGTGAAATTGCAAATTGAAAAAATTTCCCTGCCGCTTTTATCTGGAGTATGTTTTGCGGCATTTTTTATTTTTCTCGACATGGGAAGCGGACAATCCATTTTGTGGCCGCTGGTTGCGACTCGCGTTGCGTCCATCACTAGCCTGTTGAGTTTTTCAATTGTCACCCGCCAGCCGTGGATTCCCACCCGCGACAGTTGGATTCCCATCATTGTCAGCAGTCTGCTCGATTCAGCAGGCAATGCCCTGTACGCCATGTCTGCTCGTATGGGGCGTATGGATGTGGCGGCTGTGCTTGGCTCGCTTTACCCCGGTTCTACTGTTTTGCTGGCATGGTTTATCTTGAAGGAACGCGTTTCGCCGTTACAAATGTTAGGTATTGTGATTGCGCTCGTCGCGATTGTGTTGATTACGTTATAAAAACTGTCGAAAGTCAAAGGTCAAAGGTCGCGCCCTGACTTTTGACCTTTGACCTTATTTTGGAGTGATTATGATCAAACCCGACCGAATCATCACCACTACCTGCCCCTACTGCGGCGTGGGTTGCAATTTGCAATTGCATGTCAAAGATGAGCATATTTTCAAAGTCACCTCGCCATTTGATTCGCCTGTCAATCACGGCAACTTGTGTGTGAAAGGACGTTTTGGCTATGACTATGTTTATCATCCCAAACGGGTGACAACGCCGATGGTGAGAAGGTATTTGCAGGAAGGGGCAAGTGGCAAAGTAACAAGTAATGAGTTGCTGAGAAAAGATGCCCCTGAACTCGGTAACTCGTCACTCGTATCTCGTAACTCGCAACTCGTTACTCCGTGGGATTGGATCGAAACCGATTGGGATACCGCACTCAACATCGTCGCTGACAATCTTACAAAAATTTACAAGCGTGATGGCTCGGATGCGATGGCGGTCTATGCCTGCGCCAAAGCCACCAACGAGGATAATTATCTTTTGCAAAAAATGTACCGTGCCATCTTCCGCACCAACAACGTGGATCATTGCACGCGCTTGTGCCATGCGGGTTCGGTGGTTGCACTGCAACAGGCGGTCGGTTCATCGGCGATGAGCAACACCGCTTCGCAGGTGATTCAAAATGATGTGCTGATTGTCACGGGGTCGAACACCAGCGAAAACCATCCCATCATTGCCTTGCAAATGAAAGAGGCTGTCCGCAAGCATGGCGCAAAGTTGATCGTGGTCGATCCGCGTCGCGTTGAAATGGTGGACTTCGCCGAGATGTGGCTTCCGCTTAAGCCCGGAACCAACGTGCCAGTCTTCTCGGCGATGGCGCATGTGATCGTAAAAGAGGGAATGGTCAATTGGAAGTTTGTAAACAGCCGCACCGAAAACAGCGCCGAGTTTATTGAATCGCTTGAGAAATTTACGCCCGAATACGCCGAGCAAATTTCTGGCGTGCCCGCCGACGACATCCGCAAGGCGGCGCGTCTTTATGCCAACGCAAAGAAAGCCGCAATTTATTGGGGCATGGGTATCTCGCAGCTTTCGCATGGCACCGCCAGCGCAATGGCGCTCATCCACCTTGCATTTCTCACGGGTCACATCGGGCGTGACGGCACGGGACTGAATCCATTGCGCGGACAAAATAATGTGCAGGGCGCGAGTGACATGGGCTGTATGCCGTTTCATTTCCCCGGCTACATGCGCGTGGACGATGATGCCAGCGCCGCCAAATGGGAAAAGACATGGCACATTGAAGCGGGCGGACTTTCGCGCAAACTTGGGCTGACCACCACCGAAATTCTCAGTCACGCGCACGCGGGCGGCGTCCGCGCGTTGTACATCATGGGCGAGAACCCGATGATGTCTGAGCCGAATTTGAACGAAACGCGCAAGCACATGGAACAGCTTGAGTTCCTCGTCTCGCAGGATATTTTTCTCAACGAGTCCGCCGCCTTTGCGGATGTCTTTTTGCCCGCCACTCCATTTGCCGAAAAAGACGGAACATTCTCCAACACCGACCGCCGCGTGCAACGAGTCCGCGCCGCACATGCCCCGCGTGGATTGGCGAGAGTCGACTGGCAAATTATTTGCGACTTAGCCCAGCGGCTCGAATCTCGCCTTGGGCTTGATTCGGCTTATTGGGAGTATTCCCACCCCTCAGAGATTTTGGCCGAGATGGCAAGCGTCAACCCTGATTATGCAGGCGTGACCTACGAACGCATTGATAAACTTGGCTTGATCTACCCCGTGCCTGATCTGAATCACCCGGGCACGCCGACTCTCTTCACGGAAACATTCCCGCGCGGACGAGGAAAATTTCATCCGCTCGATTATGTCCCCGCGATGGAAGCGGTGGATGACGAATATCCATTCATTCTGACTACGGGGCGCGTGTTGGAACATTGGCATGGCGGCTCGATGACTCGCAACTCATCACTCAATGAAGCCTACCCTGAAGCCCGCGTGGAGATTCATCCTGCCGACGCCGACATCCACGGCATTCGAAACGGCGACCCTGTTCGGGTTACGTCCCGACGCGGGGAAGTAGTTTTGCGCGTCACGGTCACAAAGAAGACATCCATTGGCGTGGTTTTCATCCCCTTTCATTTTGCCGAAGCCGCCGCCAATTTATTGACCAACGACGTGCTCGACCCGCAGGCGAAAATTCCAGAGTTCAAAGCCTGCGCGGTGCAGGTTTTCCTCGCGAGGGAAGTTAATCTGCCGAACCCGGATGCGATTGTGAATAGAGGCAGGTATTAAAAATCAGACCTCCGAGGTATTGCCAACTCTCGGAGGTCTTTTCTTTACTGGCTGATCGCCGAAGGATGCGCTGGTAGATTCTCGCAGGTCTTTCGGTATTCTTTATCCGGGAAGAAGCGTTCCCATTCGTTGATGATGAAATTTCGACCAGCGGTGGTGCATGCTTGTTTTTTTAAGTCTTCAATGGAAGTGGGGAAGTAGTACAGTGTGTTGGTGGAGTCAATAATATATACCCAGCGGCTGTCTGGGCTGAAAGCCAGCGAACTGATGTAGCGCTCGGTTCCAAGGTCAAACGGCAGGATTACCGGTTTTGTTGTGGGGTCAAGGCGCAGTTTTTCCAGGTCCCATAGGCGTAAAAGATTTTCGGCGGCTCCGCCAGTATCCCGATTTGCGCCTGAGAATGTCAGTACGAATTTTTCGTCGGGACTGATCTGGCTGGTGGAAATATTTGATTCATGTCCGCGCAACGCAATGGGGATGACCAGCGGGCTTTGGGATATGCCATCGAGAGGAATTGCCTCCACCTTGTAATCTTTCTGGAAACTTCCAGCGATATTCTCTCCTCCGCCTCCCATGCCAAGTACCAGTTTTCCAAAGCCATCGAATGTGGTGACATTCGGACCAATGCCGTAGTACCCGTTCCATGTGGAGAATAGTCCGGCGGGATTGACGCCGTTCATGGTGAAAATTCCAAAGATGAGCAGGTTTCCCTGACTGCTTATGGTTGGCATTTCCAGTTTTGTTTCTCCTGAGTAGATTTTTTCGGGAGAATGGGTTTGGTCTGCATTTGACAAATTCCAGACATCGAATTTGAGCGGCAGGTCGTTATCGTTTTCTTTCTTGTAGCCGACGATCAGATGATTTGAGTCAGGACTGAACCCAACAGAGTTGGCTGGGATGGTGAATGGTTTGCACTCGCGGTTTTCGATAACGCAATTCGCATCCCATAAACTGCCTGGTATGGGAGTTAATACAGCGTAATCATTTTTGGGCATTGAAAGCAACCAGCGACCATTCTGGCTGATCACCGAAGGGTCGGCGGTTTCGATCTCTCCAATTTTTTCGAATCGTTCGCCGTTTTTGGCAGGTAGATTCCAAATCTCTGGATTTTCCAACTTTAAAGTTCCATCGCTCGGGCTATATTCGCCGCTAACTAGAATCACATGCTTCTGGTCTTGCGTAAAAGAAAAATTCACCGGAGAGTAGGGGAGATTGTAGATCTTTTTATTTTCAAGGTCATAAATGAAGGAATTTACAACCTTGATCTCGGAATCGAATTGTTCCTCTTTGAGCATCACCCAACGGCTGTCGGCGCTGAATTGGATCATGCTGTACATGCTGTTGTTCTTGCTGATCACAGCAGACTTTAGACTTCCTTCAGCGGATACTTTGCTCAGGTCAATCAGTTTTACATTTAATGAAAAGGAAAAAATCCCTGATTCGGGAAGTATTCCCGAATCTTGAATATAGACAAGCCAGCGGCTATCGGGGCTGAAGACTGCTATCCCTGGAGTGATTTCCCCTTCAAGCGGATAATATGCATCTGGTATCCCATCTTTCAGGTGCCAGAGGGTGTCGCTCACTGCCATCCATTGGTTGTCGTTGCTGAGCGTAATATAGTTGGTTGTTTTTGCCATGCGGATGTTCGATGAATTCCAGGGATTGATGTTGTTCCAGAAACGCAGTGAGCCGTCGCGTGTGCCTGCTGCGAGCCATTGATTGTCTGCGCTGATTGTAGATACGGTTACGGCATCTTCCAACCCCACAGCCTGCGGATTGTTTTTCAGGTTGAGGAGCAGTTCATTTTGTACATCAGTAGTGGATGTTCCCGGGTCGGGGTTGAGTACGATGGTGTGACTCAGTTCGAGTTGTTGAAAATCAATTCGTTCCCCGTTCTCCGTCAGCATGGATGTTGCGTCTTCTGAGAATCTCACAGTCCCGTTATCGTCAACGAGTAACGGGGTGGATAATTCTACGCCGGGGAATAAATCATTTTGTCTTAAGTCCAGTAATGTGTTCCACGGGTAGCCCGTTTCGTTTTCTGCGGCGCTGATATAAAGCCAGTCTTTGTTGATGAACGAAAAGGCGTTTATGGAACGACCTTTTGTTCCGGCGAGTAGATATGAATATTCCGATTCATTAAATTTCAAAAGTCCAAAATCTTCGCTTGTAGTTCCATAGGTGTCTGGGCTGGAATAACCAACAAACATAAACGTGTTTCCGTCGGGACTAAACTTTGGCGTCCGGTAAACCGTATCTATATTCATATCCAGTTCGATGGTGTATTCCTGCGGAACATTCGTTTTCTTTAGGGGAATCAGCGTGATGTTTGTCCCTTCCCATGCTTTTGTTCCAGATTGGATTGTCATATTGTCATAGTCTGGAACTTGAATCTCCTCGCGTGGGGCATCTCGAAGCAGGATCAACCAGCGGTTGTTCGGGTCAATGAAAATTGATTTGTAGTCGGCGGTGTGTGTGGCTATCAAAGGCACAGGGGGTGTTGAAGGTGCGGCGAGGCTCCACAACAACAATCCTTTTTGAGGATCGTCTGTGACAAGAACTTTTTGGTCTGAGCTGATTGAGGCAAAACTGCCGCTAAAAACAGCCTTTTCCTTCCTGCTGAGATTCTCAGGGTCAATGCGCCAGAGGACTACTTGCTCGGCTTGTTTTTCGAGAACATCGAGGTCGTCTTGTGAATTCGCAAATTCTATTTTGCCGTCGAATTTCAACGGTTCGCGGTTTTCATCTTGTGTGTTGATCTTCCATAATTGGGTTTGTTCTGCGCCATCCATGACAAGCCAGGTTGTCTGTGGGCTTAGGTAAATGTTGGGGTCCCATCTTCCATTCGAATCATTGAGCTTCACCGGGAAGGAGATGTGAAACGGCTGATATGTTGGGTCGTTTAGCAGTTTGCCGAAGTTCCAGATATTTACTTCACCCTCCTCGGCATTGGTGCCGGCCACCAACCATTGATCGTCGCTGGTGAATTCGATTAGCCCGACTTCGTGTTTGAATCCGGGCAACCCAATTCCCGAAACACGTTTGGCTGCCAGTCGCAGTGCCTCTTCCGCGTCAGGTCGTATGGGTTCGTTGGCATCCTGACTGATGCGAATGGCTTCGAGTGCAAGTAACAAGGCGCGCTGCGGAAATTCGTTCAAGGCGCTTTTTGATTCCAAAGCCAGACGTCCCGTGTTTGCGTTGCGCGATTCTGTCTCTGCTGTCTTTTGGGCTTTTTCAGCCTTCAACTGTTCTGTTTCTGCTTTTGCCTGTGCAGTCAACGCGACAGCGGCCTGGCTTTGGGCTTCCTTCGCGCTGACGGTTGCCCGTCCGGCCATCATAAAACCAAAAACGGCAAGCGCGGCTAACGAGATGATGCCCACCACTGAAATGCCGGTTGTGATCCTGCGTGACCTGTCTGCCGCCTGCCGGCTCTTGAATGCAAAATCGCGCTGTAGGTCAGTTGGATGCGGCTCTTTGGATGTGTTCGTGGCAAGTTGAAATTCGGCATCCTGCAAATCCTTGCCGCGCAGGAGGAAACTGCTTTCGTGGTTGTTTCTTTCCCACTCCAATGCCTTCACTTGCAGGCGGCGATGATTTTGCGCCCATTCGTAATCGGTGTGGATTCCTGACAGCAACTTTTGGAGCGCCGCGTTGAAATCATCCTGCTCGCGGAAGAAGATCCAGTTGATGTGTCCCAACTGCCGTGGGGCGTCTTCGCCTTTGACATCGCGCACCACCAGCGGAATTAATCGCTTGCCGTTCTTGATCGCGCATTCGATCTCCTGCGCGCAAATTTTTGAGGCGGCGGAATCAGGGCTGATGAGAAATAAAAAAACATCCGCTTCTTCGATACCCTTCTCGATCTGTTTCCACCAATCTACGCTGGGCGGAATACCTTCCCAATCCACCCAGAAGTCGAGTTCGTTCTTTTGCAGTTCATTCGTCAACTTTTTTGCAAACTCAATGTCTTTGCGCGAATACGAGATAAATGCTTTTGCCATGTTTCATTCCCTTGATTTTCAATAAAGAAGATTGTCTGGTAGTAAAACGATGATATTAAGTAGTCGGTTGAAAGTTTTTAGACACACCTTCGGCTTTTTGGGGGCTTAGCCCCCGAAAGAGCAAGAATGGGCTGTAAAGTTATTTTCGACGAATTACTTGGTATGGATATATTTTACTTTAGAACCCCTGATTGACCATTATCCTCACATAATTCACAAGAATTAAAACGGGAATTCGGATTTATAACCTGTATAATCTAAAGTGTTGATCAAAGCCGCGGAATGTATTGAACGGTTTTATTAACGATTATCACGGAGACATTATGAATAAAATTTTGAAACCGGTCATCTTCATAAGTTTGTTGCTGATCGGAGTTGCGGTCGCTTGTAATTTGCCTTCCGGTACGATTACTGAGACACCTATCTTGACTGCCGTCCCTACAGAAACTGTGACGCCCCTTGCGGATGCTCCCACCGAGGCGATTGCGCTTGCCACAGCCACACCAGAATACGCGCCATTCTGCGACCCGAACGCCGTGAGCGCCGTCTCGTGTGAAATACCAATTGCCAAGGAAAGCAGTTCCTTTTGCACCAAAAAGACTCCTTACAATTTACTTTTTACCAACAAAGGTGTGACCTTTGAATCGCTAACGGAAGGCTTCACTTGTTCAGATGCCGGCGTAAAAGATGGACAGTCCATGGTGACCTGTACAGGTCCAATGGCTTCCACCTTTGCCGTCAAGGTATGCGACCCGTCTTGTGGCATTCCATCCGTTCAGTCAGGCATTACGCAATGCCCGCAGGATTATTATTTTGACAGCGCCCAAGGTTGCTGTTCGACCGAACTTCAGGGAACTCCTCAAAATTGCGTAGTGCTTAAATTAAAAACAACAACCTGCGTGGTAAATTGCAGAGATTATTCCACTAAGTCAGCCTGTTCCAAAAATTCCAATGCCTGTTACTGGGATGAGCTGAACAGCGAATGCCAGGTGAAGAAATAACACGTTCAATACTTATGACCAAACCTTACTCGGTTCCCTTGACAGAAATTCGCCGCGAACTCACGGTTGTGAATTCAAAATTTATTGCCACGCTCGCGCCTGCTTTTTCCATTGACGAGGCGCGGGCGTTCATGGCGCGCATCAGAAAGGAATTTGCAGATGCGTCGCACAATGTCCCCGTTTACATCATCGGTGGCGGGAATACGGTAACGGAATATTTTTCGGATGACGGCGAGCCTGCCGGGACATCGGGTAAGCCCGCGCTGGCTGTCCTACGCGGAAGCGGATTCGGCGACGCGGCATTGGTCATCACCCGCTATTTTGGCGGCACGCTCCTCGGTACTGGCGGATTGGTCAAAGCGTACACCGAATCTGCACAGTTGGTGGTCGCTGCCGTCGGGCGCGGACAGCGGATTTCTGTCCATGTGATCATGCTGGCGATTCCATACAATCTGCTGGAGCGTATCCGTTTATTATCCGCTCGCCATCGCGGCGAAATTCTTGGCGAAGATTTTGCAGGTGATATTACGCTGACGATCCAAATTCCAGTCAGTGATTTTGACGCGTTTCAACTCGGTCTGCGTGAACTATCCGCGGGAAAATTGCAAGCCGAAGTGATCGAAAGCAAAGAAACAATCATGCCGATGTAGCGCGGCGGTTTACTGACTTGGTGAACTTTTGCTCCTTTTACGCAATGAAGCATAACTTGCTATGAACAATGCCTCTGCCGCTAATTTCACGGATTTTCGCTGATTTTTCAGTTCAATTCGCGTGAATTGGCGGAATTCGTGGCTAAGGTTTGGGGACAAACAGTAATCAAATAGCAAGTTATGTGGTACTGCCTTTTTACAATTTCCTCACAATTTATTCATATTTTCCTAACCATGTAAATTTGAAAGATTATAAAATAGCGGGACTATAAAGGAGATAATATGGCTAACGAATCACAAAAAACTACAGCAGTCCAAACCAAAACAAAACTCTGGTTGGACATTATCGTTTTTGTCGCATTTCTGATTACGATGGATCCGCACACCAGCGGCATTGCCATTCATGAATGGTTGAGCCTGGCTATGATCGCAGCGATGACCGTCCACCTGCTCTTGAGTTGGGATTGGATTATGGAGATCAGCGGCCGCTTTCTCGGTAAACTGGGAACACAGAACCGTATCAACTATATTTTGAACTGGCTGTTATTCATTGACGGGACGCTCATCATGATTTCCGGCATTATGATTTCAGAGGTGGCTTTGCCCTTGATGGGCATAAAACTGCCAATGGGATTCGCCTGGCGCAGATTGCATGACATGTCTGCAAATATTGGTTTGTTGCTGCTTGGTCTCCACACGGCTCTGCATTGGGGTTGGATCGTCACCGCGATCAACAAATATCTGGTTCAGCCGATTGTGAAGTTATTTTCTGCAAAACAGAAAAAGGATGCTGCGATATGAAAACAATCGGACGTATTTTAATTATCCTTGCCGTGTTTTCAGTTTTTGCTGGATTAATGGTGGTGGCGGTTAATGCCAGCGGATCAAACACTCCCGCCGCTGACGGCGCTCCCTCGCAGCTTCGACCTGGCGGCGATGGCGCCAGACCCGAAGGCGATGGAAACCGACCTGAGCGCGGTGAGCGGGACGGAGCAGGCGGCTCACGCTGGATGTTTGGTCTGATCAAGAACGTGGGTGTGATGGCAGTCTTGGTGACGATTATTGCATGGCCAAAGAGTATTGCAAAGAAGAAGAAAAAGAAACAGGCTGTGGTAAGTTCAGTAAATGGTAATTCATAATTGAAATACAAAAAATGCGTTCCAGACGGAACGCATTTTTTGTATTTGTAGGGCGGGTTTGTAACCCGCCAAAGCCGTGTGTTTTCGGGAACTGTCAGGCTGGAAGCCTGACCTACGCGGAAACAGGTAATTGAATAATAACCTTCAATCCCCTGCCTTTTTCGCTTTCAGCCCAAATTTTGCCGCCATGCATTTCAACAATTGATTTGGCGATGGCAAGACCCAGACCTGATCCGCCTGCATCGTGGTCGCGGGTGCGGGATGCGTCGGCGCGATAGAAACGATCAAAGAGATGCGCGGCGTCTTCAGGGCTGACGCCCTCGCCGCTGTCTTGAATGGTGATTTCGGCTTTATCTCCAGTTTGTTTTACGCCAATATCCACCCGCCCTTCTTCGTGAGTGTAACGCAGGGCATTATCCAAAATATTCGTCAGCACTTGCGAAAAACGGATCGGGTCAAGATTCGCTTTCAGCATAACAGGACCAGGCTCGAGATTGAGTCCGATGCGCTTCTGGTTGAATGCGACCATGTAATGAGATTGGATATCGCCCAGCAGTTTGCTAATCTCAACGGGTTGAAAATCCACAGAAAGTTCGCCCGCATCCGCGAGTGATAAAGTCCGCAGGTCGTTGACCAGTTGTTCGAGTCTTTCCGCTTCTTCGCGGATGATTTCGAAATTTTCTTTTGAGGGCGGCAGTACGCCGTCATGCACTGCTTCAGCGTGACCGATGATTAGGCTGAGCGGCGTGCGTAATTCGTGGGCAATATCGGCGGTCATTTGTTTGCGAAGGTTAAAGGATTGCGCGAGGTCGTCGTTCATTTTATTGAAGGACGATGCAAGTTCGCCAATTTCATCGCGCGAACGCACTGGCACTTGATGATCAAATTTTCCGTCACCCATTGCGTGCGCGGCTTTTGTCAGTTCACGAATGGGGCGCGAGATGGTGCGCGAAAGGATCGCGCCAAGGATGAACGCAAGAATGATTGTGCCAATGGCGCTGAAAAAAATGGAACTGTTGATGCGCTGGATGAATTGGTCTTCAAGCGGATTTTTATCAGGCGGAGTGTTGAGCAGGAGAATCCCAACCGTTTCATTCCCCACCTGAATTTGGGTGCCCGCTTTGAGTTCTTCCACACCGATAATTTTTGTCGCGGGGTGATCCATGCCTGCAATGATGATTTTCCCGTTTGCATCTGCAATTGAAAAAAACAGCGGACGGTCGCTGCCATTATGATCGCGCTTGAAAGTTTTTTCGATGCCATCCCATGTTTGGTGTTCCTGATAATAATTTGCAAGTTGATCCACGAGATCGGCTTGATACTGGTTGTTGACAAATTTATCAAATTCGCGGTTGGTGGCAATGCGTGTGAATGCGACAATGATTCCCGTGCTAAACAGACTGACCAAAAGGAATGCAAGAATTAATTTGGTGGTGAGTTTCATGTCAGCCTTTGCTCAGGCGATATCCCACGCCGTACACAGTTTCAATGTGGCGCGGGTTACGCGGATCGTCTTCCACTTTTGCGCGCAGGTTTTTGATGTGCGTGTCAATTGTGCGTTCATAGCCTTCGTAGCGCACGCCCTGGATCACATCCAGCAGGTCGAGGCGTGAGAAGACCCGCCCCGGGCTTGCCATAATCGCCGCAAGCAGATCAAACTCGGAGGGCGTCAGATCAACGCTGCGTTCACCGACCAGCACTTCGCGGCTGTCGTGGTCTAAAACAATATCCGCCACTTTGAGGGTTTTTCCCGCAGGTTCAGATTTGCCCGCGCGGCGCAGCACATTTCGTACGCGCGCCATTAATTCGCGCGGCTTGAACGGTTTGACCACGTAGTCGTCTGCGCCGAGTTCCAGCCCGATGATCTTATCGTCATCTTCCACTTTGGCGGTCAGCATGATGATCGGCGTATCGTGTTCTGTGCGGTGAATACGCATGAAATCATAGCCGTTCATCTCTGGCATCATGATGTCGAGGATGATCAGGTCTGGTTTTTCTTTTTGGGCAACAACAAGCGCTTCCTTGCCGTTATAAGCAGTGGCAACACGGTAGCCCTCTTGTGTGAGGTAACTCTCTACAAGTGAGACAAGGCGTTTTTCGTCATCTACGATCAGAATGGTTTGAGGCATGGTTTTTTCTTGGTCAAAGGTTAAAGGTTGAAGTTTATTATTTGGATTATCTCATAAGGTGGGTAGATTGGTGTGTGAAGAAAT
Source organism: Anaerolinea sp. (assembly GCA_020049345.1). GTDB lineage: Bacteria > Chloroflexota > Anaerolineae > Anaerolineales > Villigracilaceae > Villigracilis. Next base: position 419 of record JAIFKY010000095.1, on the reverse strand, counting down.
TATGTAGATTTTCCTATGACTCTGGAGTTGCTGTCGGCTCTTCTGTGGGGATGGTTGTCGGTTCGGGGGTCGGAGTCATGGTTGGCTCAAGGGTTGGGCTGTCGGTGGGGATCATTGTTGGGGTTGCTGTTAATTCTGTGGTTGCGGTTGGGGTGGGCGTGCTGGTTGAAGAATCGGTTGAAACGATAATTCGCACATAGACATACGTGCCAAAGGCTGTGCCGCTGCCGTTTGTGAGGATCCAAAATCCCGTGTAGGTTCCGTCAGCGTCAGGCGCGGTTAATTCCACTGAAATATCGCCTGTTGCATTGGGCGAGACGAATTGATCAATGGCAGTACCGCATAACTTGCTATGAGATCAGTTGGGCGAGAGATTTGCCCAGCGTTGCTCCAATTTAGCAAGTTGAAGACCAGACTGT